>JAWOBQ010000271.1:0-3206 GCA_046484255.1 Bacteroidales bacterium
GAATAAATAATGAGTCTACTCCGAAAAGTCAGATAAAGAACGGATGTTTATAACAAGCTTAAATAATTTAGACATTTAATCCCTCTCTATTAAATAGAGAGGGATATAGGGTGAGTACGGATGGTAAACCTAAATTATTTAAGCTTGTACAACTAATTTTCAGAACATATGAGTTTTCGGAGTAGGCTCAATAATGCAGATAAATATCAGTTCTATAATCTTATTTCTGCTGATATTCCGGACGAAATTAAGCAAATTGGCGAATACCACTCCTTATACAAGAAATCATAAACGGCAGGTAGCATACTCTTGAGGAATATGTTTAACGGGGAATCTTCATATCCACGGTGTTCTTGACTGGATTCGCCATGCTGACAGCTCTTCATATTTTCATAATTGCTATCCCTTCAGGATTTATAAAAAACCTTTTTTTTAATAAATACATTAATTCTGGTTTTTTTTGCTAACAAATACATCACCATTTAGTAGATAAAGCAGCTTTTTTTGAATTGTTCAACTAATCATTAGTTTTTTAGGTAATTATAGTGTACTTAATAGTATATGGGAAATGATAACAACTACATAGAATGGTTTGAAAATCTGACCTCTGAAGATACTCCGGCGGTGGGGGGTAAAAATTCATCCCTGGGTGAAATGATCTCTGCTTTGAAACAGGAAGGGATAAAAGTGCCGGATGGCTTCGCCACCACGGCTAATGCCTACCGAAAATACCTGCAAGCCAATGAGATTGAAGAGAGAATCAAAACTCTGATAGACGATTATCATGAAGAAAATATATCGCTGGAAAAGGCGGGAAGTTCAATACGAGAGCTGTTTTTAAACGGTGAAATGCCGGATGAGATTGCAGAAGCGATTAATGATGCGTATGAAGAACTGGGAAAGCGATATGATAGTCAGGAGATAGATATTGCTGCACGTTCCAGCGCAACTGCTGAAGACCTTCCTGAAGCGAGTTTCGCAGGGCAACAGGAATCCTATCTGAATATTTCAGGTAAGAAAGCTGTCATAGAAGCGTGCAAAAAATGCTACGCCTCACTGTTTACCGATCGTGCCATCTCGTATCGCGACGAACAGGGTTTTGACCATCTGGATGTCGCTCTTTCTGTTGGAATTCAGAAAATGGTTCGCTCTGATCTTTCCGGGGCAGGTGTGCTCTTTACGCTGGATACAGATTCCGGTTTTCCGGACGTAATTCTTATTAATGCTGCATGGGGTCTTGGAGAAAACGTAGTTCAGGGAACCGTTAATCCGGACCAGTATACTGTATTTAAGCCCTTTCTGGATAACCATAACGTCAATTCAATTATCGGTAAGCAGCTTGGTGAAAAGAAAGTGAAAGCAGTCTATGCCGACGATACCGATAATCCTGTTAAAAATGTGGATACATCGGATGAGGAACGTCAATCTTATGTGCTCTCGGAAGATGAAATCCTTCAGCTGGCGAGGTGGGGTAAAAGAATTGAAGAGCATTACGAAAAGCCTATGGATATTGAATGGGCCAAAGAGGGGGAACTGCAAGAAATATTTATCGTTCAGGCACGGCCCGAAACCGTTCATTCACAAGAAGATTCAGCTGCCTCACTGAAATCCTATACACTCAGGGAGGATGGGAATACCTTGTTGAAAGGATTAGGTATTGGGCATGGCATCGGGACAGGCAGCGTGCAAATCATAGAAAGTGCAGAGGATATTGAGCAGTTCGAAGAGAACTCAGTACTTGTAACTGAAATGACGGATCCCGACTGGGTTCCCGTTATGAAGCAGGCTTCAGCCATCGTTACAAACCTTGGGGGGCGAACGTCCCACGCTGCAATTGTGAGCAGGGAACTGGGCATCCCTGCCATCGTGGGTACCGGCAGTGCCACCCAAGAATTGGAAAATGGGAAAAAAGTAACTGCTACCTGCCTGGAGGGTGATGAAGGGATTGTATATGACGGTGTTCTCGAATATGATGAAGAGGATCTTGACCTGCAGAATCTGCCGGACATAAAAACAGAGGTTATGATGAATGTGGCCTCGCCTTCGGCAGCCATGCAATGGTGGCGGCTGCCGTGTAAAGGAGTGGGTTTAGCCAGGATGGAATACCTCATAAATAATGTAATACAGATACACCCGCTTGCACTTACCCGCTTTGATCAAATTGAGGATAAAGAGGCGAAAAATAAGATAGAAGAGCTTACCCGCCGGTATGATGAAAAGGAGTCCTATTTTATTGAACACCTGGCTCGCGGCATTGCAACAATCGCCGCATCACAGTATCCTGATCCGGTCATTGTGAGAATGAGTGATTTTAAGACAAACGAATATGCGGGACTAATCGGAGGACGTCAGTTTGAGCCGGAAGAGGAAAATCCAATGCTTGGCTGGCGCGGGGCATCCCGGTATTACAGCGAGGAATATCGTGATGGATTTGCGCTGGAGTGCCGGGCCCTTCGTCATGTTCGAAACAAGATGGGATTTGATAATGTCATAATCATGATTCCGTTCTGTCGCACGCCGGAAGAAGGAGACAAAGTGCTCGAAGTAATGAAGGAAAACGGACTGGTTCGGGGTGAAAACGATCTTAAAATTTATGTAATGGCTGAGCTGCCGACAAATATCATTCAGGCTGAAGATTTTGCTAAGCGTTTTGACGGTTTTTCTATTGGATCCAATGATCTGACCCAGTTAACGTTGGGCATAAGCCGCGACGCTGAACAACTTACAGAACTGTTCGACGAGAGCCAGACTTCCGTTAAAGAACTTATCAGCACTCTTATTGAAAAAGCACATAAATCCGGACGAACCGTTGGTCTTTGCGGGGAGGCACCCAGCAATAACCCTGATTTCGCCAAATTTTTGGTCAAAGCAGGAATCGATTCCATGTCACTTTCGCCAGACAGTGTTCTGAAGGTGATACAGGCTATAGCCAAGGCTGAAGAAGAGTAAATAACTTTCAGGGATCATTGACCTGATTTAAGACTGAAGGATGCATCAGGTTCTTAACCCAGCAGCTTCTCTTTCATCTCTTTATACTTACGAGTATAGTGTAATCCCATCTGAGATTCACGCAGATCAAAACCAAAAGCCCGCTTGCTCACAGCGATGATGGGCGGAGCCTGGATCCGCTTGAAATAGTTGATCTTATACAGTTTCCATATTCTTTCCACGTCTTCTACAAATGCCTTGTCGTTTTCAAAATATTC
>JAWOBQ010000310.1:0-5347 GCA_046484255.1 Bacteroidales bacterium
CCAACGCCACAGGGGGCGGCCATCTGGTCGCCCCCTGTCGTTTGATCGGATACTCGATGAGTTCAATAAGCGCCCATGCCACGGGGCACGAAACCCAGGTTGTTCTCCACTTCCTTCACACCGGCAATGTTCTCAGCGGCAACTTGCACGGCCTGGCGCTGCTCCTTGCTTTCCACCAGCCCCCAGAGCTGCACCTTGCCATCGGCCACAATGATATTGAGCCGGTCGACCATGATTCCCGTGTTCTCATCCACTTCCTTGATGATGGCGTCGCGGATTGCGCGATCATCCGTGCCACCGGCCGGTTGACGGCTTGCCGAGAAGCCGCGCAACAGGTTGGAACGGCTGACGATTCCCACCAGCTTGTCCTCTCGCACCACCGGCACACGCTTGATATATCCAAGTGTTTATGATTTTTTATTGATGCTCACACAACCAAAACCACCCTTTTCAGAGCGGACCCAAGTTTGCATCTTATATTGCTTACTGACAAAAATACAAAATCCAAAGGGCGAACGCAAATTTCCACATATTTAGAGTCTGTCAATAAAGTGGCCAAGGTGTCTTAATAATCATGTCTCTGTTCAGAAGGTTCCATTTACAAGGCTTGCGCAGCCCGAAAATGCGCAGTTTACTCAGGTAAATGAGCAATTTTCGGGCAAGCATGACGCAGTAATTGGGACTTTATGGACAGAGACTATTTAGTGTCTGTCTATAAAGTCGAGTGTTTGATTCATAATGTTCGAGATCAAGGCTTGCCCCGTTTTTATCGGGTGTTTACCCCGTTTTTTTTTATCGGGGCGTGCGAACCGAACGAAGTGAGCTCTTGAACACCTTTTAAAATAATTAAGCTTGTGAAAAAAATTTTAAACCGCAGTATACTAAGGTATATGAGGATTTAAAATTTGAGCAACAACGCAGATATCGGACATTATGGACAAACACTATTTAAGGATGGGGTAACGCAGATTTCCAACAGCAATAATAAGTTTTGTGTTTTTAGAACCGGCCTCCTGTTTCCAACAAGCAGATCAAGTAATTTAAACCATTTTGCAGGCAATATTTTTGACATTATAACAGTTATAATTCAAACTTTTCAGATATGCATATTTTCAGATTACTAGCATCAGGGGGATTATTATTGTTGTTTTTAACACAATCCTCTTTCCCTCAAGGAATAAGCATAGGATCATGGCGTGATCACCTTCCCTATTCGCAAGGGAAACGTGTTACAGCCTCAGAAAACAAGATTTATACTGCCACAGAGCATGCCGTTTTTTATATAGATAAAAGGGATAACAGTTTATCATTTTTAAACCGTGTGAATGGATTATCTGATGTTGGCATCTCTGATATCCAATACCATAAACCCAGCGAGACACTTGTAATAGCCTACACCAATGCGAACATAGATTTAGTGACCCGTTCCGGCAAAGTGATAAATCTTTCAGATATTCAACGGGCTTCAATTACCGGGCATAAGGTGATCAACAGTATAACATATCATAATGAGCTGGTTTACCTGGCCTGCGGCTTTGGGATCGTGGTGCTGGACATAGAGAACCGCGAAATAAAAGATACATATATCATTGGCCCTGAAGGAACTTATGTAAATGTACAAGCACTCACCTTAAATGATACGGCCATTTATGCCGCCACAGAATCCGGAATTTTTTACGCATTTGATTACCAAAATGCCAATTTGCTGGATTATCGTTCCTGGGAAAAAGACAGCAGTTTACTAAAACCTGATGCAAATTACAGCGACATTGAGCAGTTCGGGGATCATATCTTTGTGATCAACTCTAATCCCGGATATGCAAAGGATACTATCTTTTATTACAAGCAAGGGAACTGGGATTATTTTGATACTACCCAGGTAAAAAACTTTTATAGCCTCCGGACGTATCATGATGTACTGATGATCGTTTCGAATGTTGATATTGATTTTTATGATCCTTCCCTTAGCCATTTCAGAAGGATTTATACCTATGTAGAAGCAACCCTTAATGCACGGGATGCTTTGATCGATGATGATAACTGGGTATGGATAGCAGATAATAATCAAGGCCTTGTCAAAAGCAAAAAAGAATGGGATTTTGAGTTGATCAACCCTGGCGGGCCTAAATATATTAATGCTTTTTCCATGGATTATGGTTCCGGTGATATCTGGGTTGCTACAGGAGGAATTGACGTTTCGTGGGGAAACCTTTACTCCCAAAAAGGTGTTGCTCAGTTTTCCGAAGGTGATTGGAACTCCTGGGATCACCATAATGAAGCGGTTTTTGATTCCATTTTTGATATCATTGATGTAGCGGTACATCCTTCAGGTGATGGACATGTATTTGCAGGCAGTTGGGGCCGGGGGCTGGTGGAAATGAAGAACGGAGAGGTGAAAAATATCTATAACAACCATAACAGCAGCCTGGAAAAACGTTCACAACAAAATTTTATAGGTATTGCAGGATTAAAATTCGATGAACACAAAAACCTTTGGGTAACCAATTCATTTGTATCTCATGCTTTATCTATGCGTAGCCCTGACGGGCAATGGAAGTCCTTTGATCTGCGTCCCGCAGTGGGCTCCGACGAACTGGGAAAACTGGCAATTGATGATTACGGGCAAAAATGGATTGTGATGCCCCGGAACGGGGGCATTGTAGTTTTTAATGATAACGGAACCTATGATACCCCCGGGGATGATCAGGTAAAAAGACTTTCATCGGCAGAAGGAAATGGCAATTTACCCTCCGGGGAAGTGCGCTGCCTGACAAAAGACAGGGAAGGAGAGATCTGGGTAGGAACCGATAAAGGTATTGCTGTGTTCTATACCCCGGGTAACGTTTTCACTAACCAAAATTTTGATGCTCAACAGATCTTTATCCCCAGGGATGACGGCACCAACACCGGGACGTTCTTGCTTGAAACCGAAACAGTTACAGATATTTTGGTGGATGGAGCCAACCGCAAATGGATAGGAACTGCCAAAGCAGGCCTGTTCCTGATGAGCCCTGAAGGAACGAAAGAAATACATCATTTTACAAGCCAAAACTCTCCTTTATTATCAAATTCCATTACAAGCCTTGCCATAAATAATGAAAATGGTGAGCTGTTTATCGGCACGGATAAAGGCATTATATCCTATCGAACCGAAGCTACCCAAGGAGAAAAATCGCATAACGATGTTTATGCATATCCTAACCCTGTTCCTCCGAACTTCAACGGAAAAGTGGCAATCAAAGGCCTTGTGACAGATGCAAACGTGAAAATTACCGATATCTCCGGGAATTTAATATTCCAAACCATCGCTCAAGGCGGACAGGCTATCTGGAATGGAAAAAATTTCCATGGAGAAAAAGCACACTCCGGAGTGTACCTGGTCTTTTCCAGTAATGAAAACGGAGAAGAAACTATGGTTACCAAGATCTTGTTTATGAAATAATCAACTATCAGCTGTGTCGTAAACAAAAAAATAATGAGTGAACTGCGTAAAGTAAAAGGTATTTTCCTGTACCAAATAAAGTATACTGAACATAGCGTAATCGCTAAAATTTATACCGATAAGCTTGGAATACAGTCATTTATCATCCGGGGCGTGGGGAACTCCAAAAAAAATAAAAAAACCGGATTCCTGCAACCGCTTACAATCCTAAACCTGGATATATATTATAACCCCAAAGCCAATATTCACCATATAAAAGAAATGACCCTGGCTTATCCTCAAAATCTTAAACAAAGCGACTTCATCAAATCTGCCATCACTATATTTATCAATGAACTGGTCTATAAAAGCATTAAGGAGCAAGAAAAAAACCATGCATTATTCGATTTTCTGGCAAACTCCATCCAATACCTTGAGCAGGCTGAAGAAAACATTGCTAACTTTCACCTTTCGTTTGCCATACAATTTTCCGGATATTTGGGCTTCTTTCCGGATACGACAAACAGCTCCGGAAAAGGAATTTTTGATCTAAGAGAAGGTCATTTTTCGTATAACGAACCCCTCCATAATGACTTCATTAAAGATGAAACGGCCTTTAAATTCAAGGAATTACTTAACAGCAATTATCATGAAGCTTCTCAGCTAGTTTTATCCAGAAACCAAAGAAATGAATTGCTCAATTATATCCTCACTTTTTATGCTTTCCACCTGCAAGGATTCGGAACAATGAAATCACCCCATATCCTTCAGTCAATCCTCTCTTGATAAACAAAACATTTTTCTATACTTTTGCTTGTTAAAATTACTATAAGCGCTATACCGAATTAAGCGACACATACAGAGTGATGATTAAAAGGGATGACACCTCAACAACTATCGGGGGCAGGAAAAATGAAGCGTGTAGCGTGATGCGTAAAACCTTCGGGCGAAGTTAGCGAACGAAGCGAACAAAATTGAAATTGATACACGATTTAACAGATCAACAAAAAAGCCTAAATATTTGCTTTCATCCCGATCGAAAGCAAAAATCTTAAAAAATTGAATATACGCAATTCGTAAAAAATAAGCATATGAACAAAGCAAATAGCGAAGATCCAACTAAAAATACTCCGGTTGATGAGTATCCCGGAAAGATTGTTTCGCTTTGCCCTTCAATAACAGAAACCCTTATAAAATTAGGACTGAAAGACAGAATTGCAGGGCGTACCGATTACTGTTACCGCCCTGAAGGAGAAACAGAGGAGATTCCTAAAGTTGGCGGCCCTAAAGATATTGACCCGGAAAAGATAGATCATATTAAGCCGGATCTGATCATCGCCATAAAGGAAGAAAATAACCGGCAACAAATAGAGCAACTTCAGAAAGCATATATGGTATTTGTTTTTGATATTACCACATATACCGGAGCACTGGACATGATCATTCGCCTGGGGGAACTTACCGGAAAGCAGCAGGAAGCAGTAACGTTGTCAGACCAGATCGATAATGCGTTTGCCCGGATCCCTCAGTTAAATACTCCCAGGTCTTTTCTATACCTGGTTTGGAAAGATCCGCTGATGGCCGCAGGAAAACGCACTTATATCAATAACCTGCTTACCTCCCATGGGTTTGTCAACTGCCTGGATACTTTCGCCCAACGATACGTTACACTAAACTTTGAAGTATTTAAAAAATTGGAATTCGAACTGGCCTTTCTGCCGGGAGAACCCTATAAATTCACAGCAGAAGACAAAAAAGATATTTTAGCCTTTTTCCCTCAAACGGATATCCGGCTTATCGATGGAGAGGTGTTCACATGGTACGGATACCGGATGCTGCATTCTGCAGAATATATTAAAAATATGATTGAAGAAATGAATACGGAATAAGCCTGCCGGGTATTCTATGAAATAACACCAAGGGTTA
>JAWOBQ010000311.1:0-10025 GCA_046484255.1 Bacteroidales bacterium
GTCGCAACGTTTTTTAAAAATATCTTTTATCCACAAAGTACACTGCTCCATTCATTCTTTTATGATCTGAAGCTTGTCTTCTTTGGTAAATTTTCTCTTTTTCATGTCTGAGTCCAGTCTAAAAAGGGCACATTTGATTTTTAGCGGTTTACCCCGAACCCTAAAGGGTGAAGCCGCTGAAAATCAGCCTCTCTTTAGGGTTGGGGTAAAGCTGATTTTCAGCGGCTGTGATAAATTTAGTGTTTTTAGACCGGACTCATGTCTGCTTGCATAATTACTAATTTTTATTGATAATTATGTCAGACTTATTAGGGGCCAATTACCCAATTCCTCAATTACCCAATTCCTTAATTACCCAATTACCCAATTACTTTTCGCAGCATATTTACAAATCCTCACTGTTACCTTCTGGTTTTTCCGCGGTTAGGGTTTGATAACTTCCACCCAATACCCATTTTGGTAAGCAAATATATTATCGCTATACATGGCTTTGCATTGCGTAACCGGATGGTAATACCGTCCTAAATAGCTGGCGTTTAAAGTAACCTTAAAGGTTTTTTGACTGTATTTTTTTAGATTAAAAAAGGTATAAACCCGGTCATCCCGCACATCCTGATAATTGAACTGATCGGAGTCGCTTTCACTGCCATAGCCATCTTGCAGGCGCATACCAGATATTTCCCATCCGGAGGGAAATATCTGTTCAAGGGCAATCTCTTTATAGTCCTGTAACGTGCCCGGGTGTCGCACAGTTACTTCAGCTATAAAGTCGGTGCCTTGTGGCAGTTTTTTAGGGTTGATATTGCTTCCATTCATATCTGTATAGTTTACCGTCATATTCAGGTTTTGTTGTTTTTCTTCGATGGGGTTTTCCATGGGTTGTCCTTCCCGGAGAAGGCGAACATAAAGGTTTCCTTCGCTATTGTTTTTTATCTGAACGCTTTGTTTTTTATCACCCTGCAGGGTTGTCCGGCTGATCGTTTTATTCTCCCGGATCTGGTGTGTTTCTCCGTTATAGCTGATCTGATAGTTTATCCCATCCGTTATCGTATTATTTTTCAGGTAGGTGTGTATGGCAACCAGCGAGAAGGCAATAGTTTGAGTACTTAACCATTGTTCACTGCTGAGTTTTTCGGCGATGGTTCGTATATAGGAGAATGCTTTTTGGGGTTGTCCGGTGAGCACCAGGGCTTGTACCATTATTCCGTAATCGCGTGTTTGGCTGCCAAAGGTATAGCTGTACTCTTCGTATTCCTTTATATGCTCGGGACTTTTGGCAAGCAAGGCTTTAGCTGCCGGATTTTGCCCGGCTTTTGCATAAGCGGCCGCCAGCATCCATGAAGCGGCCGGCTCCAGTTTGTTTTTTGATCGTAGCCTGTTCATTGCTCCTATAGCCGGCTTGCCATAGTGTGCCAGTGTATACAGCCGGTAAGCCTGTGTAAGGTCGCTCCTGTGGTTTCGATTGTAGGAAGAACTCCAGATATTGGCTTGCTTTTGCTGATACGAATACCAACTGCTTAGCATATCCGGCGGAACATGGTAGCCTTTTTCACTGGCCTCATATAAAAAGTGGCCGGCATAACTGCTTGCCCAGTCATTTACATAAGAAGCCCCCGGCCAATAGCTAAAACCGCCATTGCCCTGTTGCATGCGTCGTAAACTGCGGATGCCGGCTTTTATGTTCCGTGTTATGTCTTCTTGCTCTCTGGAAGTGAGGGAGGTAAATTCCTGAAGGTATAATTGGGGAAAAACAGAAGATACCGTTTGCTCAGTACAACCATACGGATAACGGATAAGGAATTCCAGACGGCGCGTCAGATCAATGGGAGGAATCGTGGAAACTTCTACCTTGCCCGTATTTGTACTATGCATGCCGATGGGCTCATATTCCAGGCTGCTGGAATTCGTGGGCTTGATCAAAGCGGATTTGACATCTGTGATAAACGGATTGGGGTTCTCTACTTTGATATCAATCGTATGCCCGGCTTTATGCCTTCCGGAGCTGGCCGTTATCTCTATTTTGCCACTTCCAACGGCTTGTTTTACTTTCAGCGTAAAGTTGACCAGCTTATCGCCGGTTTCACTGAAAGAAACTGTTTTTTGGCTGTTATTGAGCGGCTCAAAAATCTTACTGGCCTGCAGGTTTACATTTACCGATTGTACATCCTCTTCCATAGCAAAAACATTTACCGGCAGTTCTACTTCTTCTCCAGGCGAAAGCACCCGCGGTAAGGTTCCCAGTAACATCAACGGGCTTTTCACTTTTACTGTTTTCTCTGTATTCCCGTACGATTCTTGCTCGCGGGCGACAAGCATGATCCGCACACTGCCGATATATTGCGGGATGTTAATCTCATGGGCAGCCGTTTTCCCTTTTTCTAGTTTGAAAGGCCCCAGAAAGCGAACCATGGGTTTAAAACGGTTTACCTCTCCTTTGTCTCTGTCGATCTCGGCATAACCTCCGCCACCAATGGATAATATCCGGTTGATCTGGCCATCAAAGGCGCCCAGAACATAATCAAATAAATCCCAGGTCTTTACGCCTATGGATTTTCGCTGATAAAAATGCCGGAAAGGATCAGGGGTTTTAAAATTGGTTAAATCCAGTAAGCCCTCATCCACTATGGCCAGAGTGTAGGTCATGGCTTTCCCTTTTTCTTCGGAGACACTGATCCTGGCTTTCGATTCAGGGCGGAACGATTCAGCACACTGTATTTTTGGTTCTAATATAAAGTCTTCTTCTTCTACTTCAATCGGGATGACACCATAAAGCCGCAGGGGAAGATCGTTGCTTGTTTGCGCATGGGGTTGTAAAAGAGTAATATGGGCATATATTGCCGGGGCCATTTCTTTGGTAGTCTTGAAGCTGTATGTTGTTTCGCCCTGTTCTCCATCTATCCATTCGCTATGTATTACGCTGAAGCCGTTTTCAAGGCTCACCAGGATTTTACTATCTTTGGAAGAAGGGATGTTTAAACTCACCTTTTCGCCGGCCTGGTATTTTTCTTTGTCACTTTGAAAAATCAACAGGGAAGCAAAATCCTTATCCTGATCCTGCATCCATCTTTTGTGGCCGGAGACATAGACAAGCTTTCCGGCTGAATGCCCGCTGTTTAAGTCTTGCACCCGGATAAAATACCTTCCATGGTCGGGCTTGTTGATCCGCAGATTGAAAGTGGCTTTACCGTTGTTCACTTCTGCTTTTCCTTCTGTGTAGGCTTCATTGGAGTTGTCGTTCAGCAGGCGTTTTAGTGTGTTGCCGGAATAATCATACCACCAGCTGTGCCCCAGTTTATATACCTGTACGCGTAGCTGGTTTTGCTTCATTCGTTTTCCGCTAGCCTTGACGTTACGCAGCTCAATGATATTTTCTTCGCCGGCTTGCAGCGGGTCGTGCCAGTTTTCTCCTCCCGGGGCCCGTAGCCCCGCATAAGAACGGTAGGGATAATAGGTGTAATTTTCTTTATGGATGCTGCTTCTTCCGCCGTTTTCAAATACGCGTGTTTCAAAATGGGCATTCATCACGCCGGGAGCAGCGTTTTCCAAATTAAACTCGGGCAGGATGGTTGCCTTTCCTTGTTTGTCAATTTTTCCCTCGTGGATTGTGAAGGTCTCCGCCTGGAATTGCTTGGAGGGGTCTGAAAAGCTATAGTCTTTAAAGTCTTTAAATTCATGTCTTAAAGGGCGTATTGTGACTTCGGTTTCAGTCTTGAGCTGGCTGGCGGTGCCTCCGTGCAGCCAGGAAACATCTAGCTCTCCGGGAGTTATATCCCAGCGTTTTATATGGTCTTCTTTGAAATCAAGGTTGATTTTCAAACGATTGGGCTGTATAGTCTCAATGCGCGCATATTTGGTAAAGGTGGCATCACCTACTTTTAGGTTGATCTTCCACATGCCGGTCTCTGCTTCAGCTTCCGTATGAAGGCGGAAGGTATATACCATATTGACCGGCTTGTTGTTCACTGTACGTTGATAGAGTTGCCCGCGGGGAGTGTATAGCTCACATACAGCCGGCAGGTTATCCGGAAGCTTATCAAGTTCGTCTTCCAGTATAAATGAAATAAACAGCGTGTCGCCCGGGCGCCATACATCACGTTCGCCATAAATAAAGCCGTTCAGCCCCTTTTCAATCCCCGCTCCGGAAACATCAAACTTGCTCAGAGAATTGGACAAGCCGTCGTTCATTTTTAAATACGCGCGCTCGTTCCCACGACTTGCAATAATCGCAAATGGTTTCCTGGAGGAAGTGAACTCGGCCTTGCCCCCGGAACCGGTAGTAAGGGTTTTTATAACTTGCTGCTGGTAATCATATACTTTTAGGTCTACGCCTGATAAGGGACGGGCGGAAAGGATATCGGTTACATAAATAATATTATTCTCGTCTTTGCCCCTTTTGGCCAGTATCCCAAGGTCGGAGGCTAATATGTTTCTGCTATGGGTCTTTTGATAATAATAGGAACTGTGGCAGGGATTATCCCGTTCACTCCATCTGTAATCCGAAGGATGATCCCCGTAATCGCTGTATAAATGATGATACCCCCAGTCATCATAGCTGTACTCTTGTTCAGGATTATCTTTGGTTTGAAAGTTAATCATATTTTTATCCTCTTCATCATCATCACCACAGGGATACGTAGCGTAAGCTTTCCGGATATTCAATTTTACTCTGTAAATAGCTCCTTTGTCTGGTGTGATAAGATCCGTCATGTCAAGGGCAAAATCGTTCCACTTAGCAAAATCGGTTACCGCATGTTCTGCCGTGTTTAACGGGATAGTGCCTTTATATGCAACTTTTGCAACCCGTGCAAGCTGGCTTGATTCGTCCAGGTTATTCACCTGCAAAAATTGCAGGATGTTTTGTTCATAGATCTTATAAATCGTGATATCCACGGCGCGCAGGTTAACAGCTTCAAATGGCAGAATGAAATCCCGGGAGCCGGGAAGGATCACTCCTTTGCCTTTAAAACGGATATCAGGCTTTAAATTATCAAATCTCAACAACTCATGACTGGTTTCCGGTAGCTTTTTGCCATGAATATTGCGAATTCCCTTGTTTATCCGCAGTTGGTTCTTCCCTTTTAACTCTCTTCGGGGATATATCTTCAAAATGTTTCGGTCTATTGTAAACTGAGCGTCAATTGACCCTATTTGTACCAGCCCGGTTAAATCCTGATCGGGATCCAGCGGATCGGAAAATTCTACCGTAACAGACTGTTCAGGGTTTTGCGATACAGAGACCTTTCGTACTTTAAAGATCCCCAGCGGTGTTACCGGCAGGATATCTTCCCCTTTTTGTTTGGCAGATACCGGTTTTCCGTTCCACATCAATTTAACTTCACTTTCCTGCTCTTTACGGCTAATGCTATCTACTTCAAACAGGAATTCTTTGGATGCTTCTTCTGTCATCCATTGTATGTTCAATGTATGCCCGTCTTGTTCTGCCGTTATCACTTCTTTGATAGTTTCCGGGTCTTCAACATCAGCAGTGAGTACCCGTCCATCCAGCTTTAACCATTTTAGTTGCTTGCCCGGCAAAAACCGCATGTTGCCCGGCTGTATTTCCAGCGATTGCTGAACGGTACGAAAACTAAACTCCATGGTTTTATACTCATCCGAAACCTCCGTGATCTTTGATAAGTGCAGCTTTGCATTGTATAATGTGTTCGCCTGTAAATGCTGATCCGGCCTGTATTCCAGTGTATAAGGATCAGCCCAGCGGGCTTCCCCCTTGATATCCGGGGAAAAAACAAATAGCTGTTCTTCTGCCCGCTTCCCTATCATAGCAGAATCAGCATACTGGTTCTGAAATTGTACTTTAATAGTGCTTCCTTTGGAAATAATACCACTCGTGAAAGCGCTTACATAAGTTTTGAACTTCGGGTCAACCGTAATTTCTTTAGGCTTTTCCGGAACCACCAAAAGAATAATTATTACGGCTACGACTATACCTGAAGTGATAATTAGAGGGGTAGGTTTCTTGAACATAAGGGTGGGGATTTATAAATATGCAACATTGGTTAAAAGATTATTATTGAAAGCTACTTTATGAATCCATATTTCCGGAGAAAAAGACTCTGTGTTTTAGTATTGGTTTTCAGGAAAGAAAGGATTTTATACAGTAGCATTGTGTTATGCTTTCAAAAATACAATTATTTTGGATTCGATTTTCATAAGATCATACAAATACATAACTTTGTTCTGTGATAAAATTAATCTTTTCAAAGGATGATAAACAAACATTATAGTGGACTTTATACGGATTTTTATGAGCTTACCATGGCTCAGGGATATTTTTTACAAGGCCGGCATGAGCACCAGGCTACTTTTGATTACTTTTTCCGAAAGAATCCATTTGGCGGGAGTTTTGTTGTTTTCGCCGGCTTATCGGAGTTTTTAGATCAGTTGTCTCATTTCAACTACAGTAAGCAGGAGTTGGACTTTTTGAGCAGGCAGGGGTTTCACAGCCATTTTCTGGAATATCTTGCGGGCTTTGAGTTTAGGGGCACGATTACTTCTTGCCGGGAGGGAGAGATTGTGTTTCCTTTGGAGCCGATCCTTCGTGTGAGTGGAAATTTAATTGAGACGCAATTGATAGAATCTTTGTTGCTGAACACCTTGAATTTTTCTTCCCTGATTTCGACTAAGGCTGCCCGTATTCGCCGGGAGACCGGGGAACGTGTATTTGTTGATTTTGGCTTGCGGCGTGCCCAGGGATATGCGAGCATGCTTGCCAGCCGTTCCGCCTGTATAGGAGGTGCGGACGCTACTTCCAATGTAAAAGCTGCAGCCGAATATCATATACCTGTTAGCGGGACTATGGCTCATAGCTGGATCCAAAGTTTTGATAAAGAGATTGAATCCTTTCGGGCCTATGCCGATGCGTATCCCGAAAGCTGTGTTTTGTTGATCGATACCTATGATACCCTGGAAAGTGGATTAAAGAATGCCATCATTGTTGCCCGTGAAATGGAAGAAAAAGGGCATAAATTAAAGGGGATACGTTTAGATAGTGGAGATCTGGCGTATTTGTCACAAAAAGCCAGAAAAGCCCTCGATGAAGAGGGGTTTCCCTATGTTAAAATTGTAGCTTCTAACCAGCTTGATGAATACCTGATCCGCTCGCTGATCTTACAAAAGGCCCCTATAGATATTTTTGGCGTAGGTACCAGCCTGGTCACCGGCGCAAAAGATGCTGCCCTGGATGGCGTATATAAAATGTCTGAATATCAGGATATCCCCAGACTGAAGCGCTCCGATGATATCACTAAATTGTCCTTTCCCGGGAAAAAGGAGCTTATACGATATTGTGATGATGAAAACTTTTTCTATGCTGATGCTGTTACATTACTAAAGGAAGACGGTGTTGAACGAATCACTCATCCCCATTATAAGGATAAACGATGCGATTTGAAGGGATTAAAAGCGGAACCTTTGTTGGACATCGTTATGCAGAACGGGAAAATAAGGCGCGAACAAGAATCCCTGAAAGCTATTGCAGCATATGTGAGAAAACGGATAGCGCAATTGGATGAAAGTTATATCCGCCTGGAAAATCCACATATCTACAGGGTAGGGTTGAGTGATGCTTTAATGAAACTCAGAGATACACTGGTATTTAAAAATCGAAACGGAGGTTAATTATGGATGTATTGTTAATTGTCGATGTTCAGAATGATTTTTGCCCGGGAGGAGCCCTGGCTGCTCCCCGGGGTAATGAGGTAGTACCTGTGCTTAACAATTTGATGAACCGCTTTGAGATAGTGCTGGCATCCAAAGACTGGCACCCGGAAAACTCGGTTCATTTTGAAAATTGGCCTGTGCATTGCGTCAAAGGGACTAAAGGAGCAGAGTTGCATCCGGAGCTGAAGGATGAAAATATTGATAAGATCTTATTGAAAGGCACTGAAGGTGAAGATGATGGATATTCGGCCTTTGAAGCTACCAATGTAGACCTGGTGGCATTTCTTAAAGAGAAAAGGATTAAAAGGGTATATATTGGCGGTCTGACGACAGAATATTGCATCAAGGAGACGGCCCTGAGTTCTGTTTCTGCAGGTTTTGACACTTATGTTATTGAGGATGCCATACGGCCGGTTAATGTTAATCCGGGAGACGGAGCGAAAGCCATTCGGGAAATGAAAAATGAGGGAGTTAAGATCGTAAATTCAGCAAACCTGAATTGAGACCGGATCAAAAGGATAGGACAAAGCTGCTTTGGATGAAAAAATAATTGTATTTTTATACCGGAGCTGAATTAAAAACCCAAAAAGTTAATACGTTATGAATTACAATGAAATTGTTAAGATCTTAGGGGATGATGCTGCTTATTTACTGGAGCATAAAAGCAGCACGATAAATAAGGATCGTTTGCATCTTCCGGGCGCTGATTTTATCGAGCGCGTATTATACCATTCCAACCGTAGTTCCAAGGTTTTACGTAATTTGCAGTCTACTTTTGATCATGGTCGTTTAAGCGGGACGGGATATTTATCAATACTTCCTGTTGATCAAGGGATAGAGCATACTGCCGGGGCTTCTTTTGCACCCAATCCGGATTATTTTGATCCGGAAAATATTATCAGGCTTGCCATAGAAGGGGGGGCCAATGCGGTAGCTTCAACTGCCGGGGTGCTGGCTTCTATGTCGCGTAAATATGCTCACCGCATTCCCTTTATTGTAAAAATCAATCATAATGAGTTGTTGACCTATCCCAATACATATGATCAGATACAGTTTGCCAGTGTTGAGGAAGCCTGGGAAATGGGAGCCGCGGGGGTAGGGGCTACGATTTATTTTGGTTCAGCCGAATCGAACCGGCAGATCGTGGAGATCGCCCAGGCTTTTGAACGGGCCCATGAGCTGGGGATGTACACGGTGCTGTGGTGTTACTTAAGGAACAGTGATTTCAAACAAGATAAGGATTATCACGTGGCTGCCGATCTTACCGGGCAGGCTAACCACCTGGGGGTGACGATACAGGCAGATATTATCAAACAAAAAATGCCCGCCAATAACGGAGGGTTTAAGGAAATAAATTTTGCCAAAACCCATGATAAAGTCTATAGTGAACTGTCTTCCGATCATCCTATAGACCTGACACGTTATCAGGTAGCCAATAATTACATGGGTCGTATGGGATTAATTAATTCCGGAGGAGCTTCGAAAGGAGATAGCGATTTGGCCGATGCTGTTAAAACTGCAGTAATTAACAAACGGGCTGGTGGTATGGGTTTGATATCCGGACGTAAAGCATTCCAAAAGCCGTTGAAAGAAGGTATTCAACTGCTTAACGCTATACAGGATGTATATCTGGCTGAAGAGATCGGAATTGCTTAATATTTGGCCGGGGAGGGGGTAACAGAAAGGAAAGATCCCGGATTTTTCCTTTCTGCTACGTGCTTCCGGTTTAGATCAGGCTTGCGTTGGCCCACCCATATTCATGGGCGGCACCTGATTGTTGGATTCAGTCTCTGTTATTTTTCCGTGATTGGATTCAAACTTTTTAACGTTATCGGCTAATGCACCTAACAGGCGTTTGGCATGCTGCGGTGTCAGGATAACACGAGATTTTACCTTTGCCTTGGGGACACCCGGCATCATGCGGATAAAGTCTACCACAAATTCAGAGCTTGAATGGTTAATGATCACCAGGTTGGCATAAGTGCCTTCAGCTACCTCGTCGTTAAGTTCGATATTTACCTGGTTAGGGTCTGGCTTTTTTTGTTTTTCATCCATGGGATTGTATGTTTACGGAGTGTCTTGTTGTTGGTTTTGTTCCTGACTTTCTGATTTTTCCGTCAAGCGATCATAATCTTCTTTCACGTCGATATTATTAATGCCGGGGATCATGATGCCGAGAGCAGGGATGCCGCCGACCGGGAAAACAAACCGACATCCCCTATCATCCACGATGAATCCCTTCTTGAACAGCGACCGTTTTCCAAAATGCCGGCGCCTGCTTTCGGGAGCAGAACCCGCCCTTTCCTGAAGATCCAGGACGGCTGCAATTCCTTCTGTACCTATTG
>JAWOBQ010000314.1:0-11124 GCA_046484255.1 Bacteroidales bacterium
CTGCAACCCGCAGCCGAGGTATAGGAATATGTTATGGTATGTGTTCCAATGCCGGCTGCTGCCGGGTCGAAGCTATTTCCAGCCATGCCGTTCCCGGAGAATGTTCCGCCGGCAGGAGAGCCATTAAGTGTTAGCGGGGCAGCGTCGATGCATTGGTCTGTGTTTACTGCGCCAATAGTAACTATAGGCAGGTCTTCCACCTGAGTTGTTTGGGTATCCGTGTTAGAGCAACCGGAGGCATCGGTATAGCTGTAGGTTATGGAATGCGTTCCTGCGCCGGCTGTGGCGGGGTCAAATTGATTTCCGTTAATGCCGGGGCCCGTGAATGTTCCCCCGGCCGGAGAACCGTTCAGGCTTACCGCTATATCGGTAATGCAGTACATATTTGCCAGGCCGCTAAAATTCACAGTGGGAACGGGAAGTACCTCTACCGTTTGTGAGGTATCGTTCGAGCATCCGTAGGTATCGTTATAGGTATAGGTCACTGTGTGTGTTCCTGCGCCGGCTGTAGCCGGGTCGAAGCTATTTCCCGAAATTCCCGCACCGGAGAATGATCCTCCGGAAGGGCTTCCGGATAAAGTGATAGCGGGGTCGTTTCCACAAACGGTATCAGGGAGGCCTGAAAAAGAAACGGTTGGGATATCGTGAATATGTATATCCTGGGTGATTGAATTCGCACATCCGTAGGCATTGGTATAAGAATATGTGATGGAGTGTGTTCCTGTGCCGGCGGCAGCCGGGTCAAATGAGCTTCCGGAAATGCCGGGGCCGGTGAAATTTCCACCGGCGGGGCTTCCTGTGAGGCTTATTTGTGCATCATTGATACAGGCATCCCCGGGGAGGTTGCTGATACTTACATTGGGGATATCATGAACGGTAATTGTAATGCTTTCTGTGTTGGAGCAGCCAAAAGTATCGGTATATGTATATGTAATCGTATGTGTTCCCGCTCCTGCCTGCATGGGGTCGAAGGTGTTACCACTTATCCCCGGGCCGCTAAGGTTTCCGCCGGAGGGGCTTGTATTTACCGTTACCGGTGTATCATCAAGACAATAATTGGAATTTACTCCGCTTATGGTAATATCCGGTATGGGGTGCACTTCTGTGGTTTGGCTGTCAGTTCCTGTACAGCCGTTTCCATCGATATAATTATATGTAATTTGGTGTGTTCCGGTTCCTGCCTGAGCCGGATCGAAAGCATACCCAATTGTCCCGGGGCCGGTGAAAAAACCACCGCTAGGACTTGGGGAAAGGCCTGAACTGCCATCATTTTCGCAATAATCAGTGTTAAGCCCTGTGAAACTGACACTGGGGGAGGGGTAAACCGTTACCGTGACCGTGTCTGAGGAGTTGTATCCATTGTCATCCACTGCGTAGAATGTATATTGTGTGGTGGTATTAGGCGAAGCCATGGGCTCTAATACCTGGTTGTCGCTTAGCCCGGAAGAAGGGCTCCAGAAATAGTTGAGCGGAGGAGCTCCTCCGGTAATGGTTGGTGAAAGTTTTACGGAATCCCCTCCGCAAGAAGCCATATCAGGACCGGCATCAACTTTCATAGGGACAAAGGAAATATCATCCAGTGCAATGTCCGATCGAAAGCCTCCCCCGCGAATAGCTCTGAATCGTAACTGAATAAGACCACTATAGGAGGATAAGTCTACAGTAGCTCGTTTCCAGGGATCCGTGTAGGAAAAGTGTTGCTCGCCGATTAAACTTACCACATCGTTCTGCCAAGAACCATTGGAATAAATATCCAGATGTAATGAGCCAATATTTGTACCATACATATGATACCAGAATTCCAGTATCTTGTTGGTTTGAGCAGACATATCGATACACCCGCTTGTAAGTGAACTGACTGCATTCGCGGAATAGCCGGAAGCTTCTGTATAAATATATTTCCCGGCAGAATTTCCCAGTGTATGATCCGCATTTGGCCCCGTATTAGTAGAAGAAGTGGAGCCTTGTGATACAGTCCAGGGGAAGGATTGGTTGTCTGATGTCCAGCTATTGGGGAAGTTGGATGTTGCGTTTACTGTAAAACTTTCAAAATCTTCTCCCCCGGCAGGGAAACTTTCTACCGTTATCTGAAAAGTCTTTTTATTGTTCGAAGAGTTATTGTCATTGGCCATGGAAACATTTGCGGTAAACAAATAGGTTCCTACCTGGGACATATTATAATTGTTGGTGAAGGTGACAGTTTGTACATCCCCCGGGTTTAAGATCCCTGAGTTTATCGTTTGGGACGGGAAGGTGTCGGTGGTTGTCGAGCTAACATACATATCAACGGTTACAGGCTTTGAGGAGAAGTCAATGGGTGCTCCACCTTCATTTTTTATATTAACACTAACTGTTTCCGAAGTTTGCGGGCATTGCGTCACGGAAGGGGAAGCAAGGTCATTCACGGCAATGTCATAAGCCGGAGGAATGACATATTCCAGTTTCATGTTAGGCCGGCTGGTGTTGCCATAATACGTGCTGGTACTGGTGACAGGGGTGGAAAGATTGGCCCTGCCGGCTGCCTGTATGGCTGAGGTGGTAGAGTATGCCCAGTCAATTTGGCCATCATAAGAGCCTGTCGTTGGGAGCCCGGAACCATCATAATCGGTTAAAACTTCAATCCCCTGGCCGTTATAAGTGAATTTATTGTCAAAAGGAAAATCAACCCATCCGGTATCGGAAGGAAGATTATTATCCGTACTCCAACTGCTTTCATGGACTTTTTCAGCTAATTGTGTCAGCGCCGACCAATTGGAATTGGACAAACTGGTTTTGGAACTGGACATCATATATACTTTAAACGAGGCTTGCCCATTAGCCGTGATCCGGGAGGGGGTGTTTTTATAAAAGGATAAATTGGTTACCCGTGCTCCGTTCGGAATGTTTGAAGAGATCTCATTATTGGTAATCAAGTAGTTAAATATGTTGTATTGGTAGTGATATACATTATACCAATAATCGCGGATATATGTAGGCCCGTTGTCATAAGAGGCTGAAGTGCCTGTTCCAAATGTAATTTCCTTGCTTATCTGGCGGCTGCCAAAAGGATCTGTTATGGTGGGGGTATACGTATTGCTGCCAATAACAATTTCAGTGCAAGAGGCATCAATAAAGTTGGCCGGCGCAGCATTAGCATCAACATCATACGTTACCCAAAAATAATTGGTGTCGGATGATAATTGCTGGTTGCCCGTAATATTAAAGGAACTTGTGGGGTTAGCTACCGTAGACCCAAACTGATTCACACTGGAAAAATCCTCGCTGTTGCCCGTGTAATAAACTTTTACATTGGAAATATCCGATAATAATGTAGTCCCTGAACTGCTTATTTCCAGGCCGGATAATGATAAAGGGGAACTGCTCCCATCGGTGACGACTTCAATACCAATCACTTCGGCATCATTAGTCCCGGCTGGAACACTTTTTAGGTTTTTTTGAGTGGTCCTGCTGCTACTATAAGACATGTTTTGAGCAAATCCCTGAATTGAAAAGGCTTGTATCCCTGCAAAAAGTAAAATAAATGCAAAAAAGTGTATGTTTTTCATTTGCTTGTGTTTATGTGATTGATTATTAATGTATTGTAATTTTTTTTGTCATAATATTCGTAATTCCGGTTCCTCTATAATGCCGTGGGCAAAGGCCCCAACATAAATTATCCAAAACGGCGCTAAAAATCAGCTTTACCCCAACCCTAAAGAGAAGCTGATTTTCAGCGGCTTCACCCTTTAGGGTTTCGGGGTAAACCGCTAAAAATCAAATGATGTCTTTTCAGACCGAATTCTTATATAGTAACAGACCGAATTTTTGAGAAAATGGTTGCCCAAAAATACAAAAATGCATTGGAATAAATGAAGGCAGGGATATTTCAATCTAACGTTCAAAGGGTATAAAGTCAAAATAAATCCCGGGGTTTATTCCGTGAATCCTTTTGTTTCAATCCGATGCAGCCTCATATTTTACTGTGATTTAAAGTTCAGGATCCAAAATACAATCCCGGTTTCTCAAACAAACTTTAAATTCGGGATTTTGAACGTACTCACCGTGTTCAATGATAACGAAAGGGCAATTTCCAGGGTTTTCATTATCTTTTATAGCGGGTTCGGCTAACGTAAAATGATTGGCAGTATTGAAATATTGTTAATAACTATTTTCTTCATGTATATGGATATCCTTATTGATATAAACCAAAATACCGGTTGTTTTTATATCGTATAACTTATTTAGGTAGCGAGCATACTCTTTAATCTGGTCTTCATGCGCTTGTACTTTTTCTCCGGTTTTGTAATCTATGATAACAATTTGTTTTTCAGCGAGAACAATTCTGTCGGGTCTGAGGATCCCCTTTTCCGTAAGGATTTCACATTCATTTTTTATGATATGTTCGCCCCGCTGAAACCAGGTATTAAGCCGGGGTTGCAGAACTACTTTCTTAACAGCGTTGCTAATGTTTTCAGCCAGTTCTTTTTCCTGTATTTGATTATTTATCTGAGCTAAAACGTCGTTTAGCTGCTCTTGATAAGTTAGCAGGGAAAGGTAATGGTGAACAAGTGTTCCGGTTCTTTTTTTGGATAAGCCCGGCAGGATATTTTTGGTAGCCGGTTTGCAAACGAAAAGCTTTTCCTGCCAGTTTTGAAGGCGTTTGTAGTTAAATGTTTTTGCAAAAGGATCTTTTTTTTCTTTTGTTTCCGTGGGTTTTTTTTGAGGTGAAGCCGGAAAGAGAAATTCATCGGCTTGTATATTTTTGTGGTTCAAATATGCGGTAAATAATCCGGCCAGGGAACTTAGGGGGTCTTCCGGTTTTTTCGTACGTTCACTGATAATATATAAATGTTTTCTGGGGCGTGTCATACATACGTATAATACATTGATCATGTCCAGGCGTTCTGCTTCTATTTCATTTTCCAGGGTTTTGTAAAAGACGGATTTGCTAATGGTTTCTTTGCTAAGTTTGATAACGGAAGCTTTTACCGGGCTGGAGATCAAGGGATCAAGTTTCACCCATTTAAAGGTAGGCCTGAATCCTTTGCTTCCGTTGGCTTTTTCTGTGGCAAAGGGATAAATAACAACCGGGAAAGCCAGTCCTTTGGATTTATGAATAGACTTAACCAGGATGGCATCAATTCCTTCAGGGGCAATGACAGATTTTTTCCGTCCATTTTCTTCCCACCATTTTAAAAATTCATAGATTACAGGAATGGCTTTATTTTTTGAAAAACCGGATACTTCATCAAAAAAGAACTGTAAATACGGATTGTTCAGCACGTCCATGTGAAGTCGTGTGGCCAGATGTTCGAAAAAATTGTATAAGTCGAAATGGGCCAGGTTGTTTATATTTAATGTATAGCCTAATTTTGAAAATAAATGCTCAATTTGATCAATAGTGGATGGGAGGGGTTGAAATTGCCGGAGCCATCCATGAAAATCATCTTCAGGATGATTATTTTCAAAATGATAATATAATATATTGAAAAGCTGTACATTGTCTTCGGGGTAAGCCATCAGGCGTGCAAATGATATCAGGGTGTTAACGGCGGCGGATTGTTTTAAAGTAAGGGATTCGTCGGATATTACCCGGATATAATCGGAATGCTTCTTTCCGGGCTGTGTTATTTGTTGATTCATAAGAAACACTGCCATTTCCTGGGCTTGTTTGTTTTTTCTGCACAGTATAGCAATGTCTTTAAGGTTAAATCCTTTGGTTATCAGATCGTTGATAATCTCCAGTGTCTTTTCCGGATGTGTTTGTTCTTCCTGTAAAGAAATACTTACCTGTCCGCCTTCGGGATTACAGTATTTCTGCTCCACTTTTTCATAAAAAGGCTTTTGATCCGGGCTCAATTGATTTTTAACAAATTCAAAAAAATCATTATTAAATTCTACAATTTCTTTGGCAGAACGGTAGTTGACATCAAGTTCTTCGGTAACCGTATTATTTTGTAGAATTTTGTATCGCTCCAGGCTTCTTGGGGAACGGATATTAGGTGGCGGGTCGGGCATATTACTTAATTGTTCTGCATTTCCACCGCGAAAACGGTAAATGGCTTGTTTTACATCCCCTACGATCAGATTACAATGGCCGGTGGACAGGGCATTTTCAAGCAAAGGCAGGATATTTTCCCATTGAAGGGTTGAGGTATCCTGAAATTCATCAATAAAAAAATGCTGATATTTTTCACCCAGTCGTTCATATATATAAGGAATATCTTCGTTTAATGTGATTTTTGCTATGTTGCGGGAAAATTCAGAAATGGGAAGGATTCCATATTCACTTTTTACCGCTTCATAGGTTTGCTTAATATATTTTAAGATCCCCAGTATATGAAGGTTTTTATATACAGCCAGCCGGCCATGAAAGTATGCTGCCTGTTCACGGATCTTATTTAACTTTTCATATTGATCAAGCAGTGGGGGCGTAATGGAATCAATTTTTTCTTTCAGATGCTCTTTCGTGCCTTTCGAATAAAGGCATTTTTTTTCCACAGCCTTTTCCACATATGTATTCACCTTAAAGACGTGGGATGCATCTTTTGTGGCAATGGTTGAAAAGTATCCGCCAATCCCGCTTTTTTTGTGTGAAAGCGTATCGGGAGACAACCCGTTGGCTTGCAGTATATCTATAGCTTTTGTAGCATGCGCTTTTGCTTGTTTAAGAAGTTGCTTGTTTTGTAAAGAAAAGGATTCTCTGAGTTCCTTGATCCGGTCACTATCTATCTCAAGAAGGTTTTCCAAATATTGCGGGTGAGCATCAGACTCCAGCAGTTTCCGGGAGAGCTCCAGTATGTCTTGCTCTACCCGCCAGCTTTTTCCGTCATTTAATTTATCTTCAACCAGTTCAATGATCTGCTTTGTCATGAACTCATCCTTTCCGTAATTTTCCATAAGCAGGTCAATGATCTCCCTGAACATCTCATCAGTTTCCAGCTCCACCTCGAAATCCCAGGAAAGGTTCAGGTCTTTGGCAAAACTGCGGATAATTTTATAAAGAAAGCTGTCAATAGTACTGACGGCAAAATCACTGTATGTATGAAGAATTTTATTCAGGCAGAGAGCAGCTTGTGTTTGAATATTCAGGTGTAAGCCCTCTAATTGTTCCTGAAGGCTTTGGTGTAAATCCTCTGGCAATTCTTCTTTTGCACTGCCGGGGGTGATTAAATTTTGCAGGTATTGCGTTATGCGTTCTTTCATTTCATTGGCCGCTTTATTGGTAAAAGTAATCGCTAAGATGCGGCTGAAATTATCCGGCTCCGGGAGGATAAGGGATAGATAGTTATAAACGAGAATAGTGGTTTTCCCTGAACCCGCAGAGGATTTATACACTTTCAGGGGCTGAGCTTCTGTAGACATAAATTTTTTTATAAAAATAGTAAATTTAGCTGAAATATACGTGGACTTATCCTGTTTTTATTTAGATCGAATATAAAATGAGTCCGGTCTAAAACGGGCATATTTGATTTTTAGCGGTTTTTGCCCCAACCCTTAAAGTTTGAATCCGCTGAAAATCAGCCACACTTTAGGGACGGGCTATAGCTGATTTTTAGCGGCTATGATAATTTTTGTGTTTTTAGACCAGAGGCAAAGATTGTATTTTTAAGTATCTGATTTGTTTTTGATTACCTTCTTCCGGATGGTCCGAAGCGGAAAAAACCGGAGAAATCCGGCGACAGGCAACTTAATCAGGCGGGATTTTATATATTTGCAGCTTTAAATTCAGGCTAAATTATGCCAAACAAGTCACTACTACGTAAGATATTGATCTGGAGGGTCAGAAATATTTCCAATTATAATTTTGTTCTGATCCTCAGCGTACTTGTGGGCCTTACCGCAGGCTTGGCGGCTGTAGTGATCAAAAATTCGGTTCATTTAATACAGGATGGGCTTACCTACTTTTTTAACAAGGAATATGCTAACTATTTATATTTTGCTTACCCGACCATAGGTATTTTGCTTGCGGTTTTCTTTGTGCGTTATGTTGTAAAACAGCCTGTCAAGCATGGAATTCCCAGTGTTTTGCAAGCCATTGCCAAAGAAAAAGGGAAGATCAAAAAGCATAATATGTATTCTTCTGTGGTTACCAGTGCTTTGACTGTTGGCTTTGGGGGTTCTGTCGGCCTGGAGGGGCCTACTGTTGCTACGGGTGCCGCCCACGGATCGAATATTGCTTCCCTGGCTCATGTGGAATATAAAGACCGCTTGTTATTGATCGGATGTGCAACCGCGGGCGCCATGGCTGCCATATTTAAATCACCGATTGCTGCAGTAGTCTTCAGTATGGAGGTAATTATGCTGGATTTGACCATGCGAAGACTTGTCCCGCTGATTATGGCTTCGGCTTCTGCTGCCCTGGTATCATTTTTCTTTCTGGGAAAAGATGTACTTTATCCCATTGTCCTGGAGGAAACCTTTTCCTTTATTGATGTGCCTTTTTATATTTTGCTCGGGGTGCTGGCGGGGTTTGCTTCTGTTTATTTTACAAAAGTGTATATTAAAATAGGGAAAATATTTGAGCGATACCAACATGTATATAAAAAACTGTTTGCAGGGGGGATTATCCTTGGATTGCTGATCTTCCTGGTCCCTTCTCTGTATGGTGAAGGCTATGAAGCGATCAATGCCTGTCTTAGTGGCGACTTTAGTTATTTGTTTAATAACAGTGTTTTCTATCACTTTAAAGATAATATCGTAGCGGTAATTGTCATGCTTGTGATTGTGGTCTTGTTAAAGGTGGTTGCTACCTCCATTACTTTTGGGATTGGAGGTATAGGAGGAATATTTGCGCCTACCCTTTTTATGGGGGCTAATCTTGGACTTTTATTTGCCATTATAGTCGACTACCTGGGAATCTATTCGATCAATTTTAGCAATTTTGCGCTGGTGGGTATGGCCGGAATGATCGCCGGAGTATTGCATGGACCGCTTACTGCGATATTTCTTATAGCAGAAATTACCAGCGGCTATGGTTTGTTTGTGCCACTGATGCTCACAGCTGCCATTTCTTATGCTACGGTGAAGATTTTCGAGACCAATTCAGTATATACGATTCAGCTTGCCAAAACCGGAGACTTGCTTACCCATCATAAAGATAAGCAGGTGCTTAAGATGATGTCGGTTAAGCCTTTGATCGAAAGAGATTTCAGTACAATACATATTGACGCTACGCTGGGTGACCTGGTTAAAGTTATTGCCCGTGCTAAACGAAATATCTTTCCTGTAGTAGATGAAAATGGAAAATTTTATGGAATAATCCGTATGGATGATGTCCGTGAAACGATGTTTAAACAGGATCTTTATGATAACGTTAATGTCAGGGAAATGATGATCATGCCCAAAGCCATTGTTACTCCCGATGAAAGTATGGAAAGTGTTACAGAGAAATTTTCTCATACAGGGAAATTTAATATGGTAGTTGTCGACGGCGATCATTATGTCGGATTTGTCTCCCGTGCGAAAGTGTTTTCCACTTATCGCCGTTTGCTAAAACAATATTCCGAAGATTGATGCGGATTTGAGCAGACTCCGTGAAAAATTATAAAATTGGCTCATAATGAGTATTTTACGCAAAATTGTTATACGGTTTCGCCGGGTCTTCTTGTATATGATGGGCTACCGGCTTCTTCAGCAGAACCTTAGTATTCTATGAAAAAGAGCCCTGAAATACGGATCGCGGTTAGCTGCGGAATATTGCCGCGTTTGATATTTTTGGTGGGCTTGTGTATTTTTTGTTGTGGGCTTACTTATGCAGATAGTATTCCGCGAAAAACACCATATGTAGGGGTGCGGGCTCATTATGGATTTATTATTCAGCATGCCGGGAAAGTGCAAGCGGTTAGCGGAAGCCTCCCCCGCCGCTATGAGTTAGACCTTGGCTGGCACTTAGCCTCCGCTAAAGCCTGGAAATATTGTAATTGTTATCCCAGAGCAGGACTGATGCTAAACAGCTATGATTTTGACAGCCCTGAAGTACTGGGTAAAGGCTATGGCTTCGTTCCTTATATTGAACCCTTCCTCTCGGCAGAAAAGACATTTTCTGTATCTTTAAAAGCCGGGGTGGGAGTAGTATACCTGGACAATAGCTATCATCCGCAAAAAAACCCTGAAAACCACTTTTACAGCACCGATATCAGTTTTGTATTGCTTGCAAATGCAGCTGCGAACTATAGGATCACTCCGGATCTAAATTTACGGCTATCCGCAAATTATAACCATATTTCCAATGGAAGTATCAAACAACCCAACAAAGGTATCAACTTTCCCACAGCTTCCCTGGGGGTTGACTATTCTTTTAATTACCAGGGATTTCCTGAACGTGAAAAAGAAGCCTTTCAGCCTGAAGCGAAACACAATTCCCGCGTTCGCATATCTCCGTTTTTTACTTTCAAAGAAGCTCAAAAAAGTGATGAGCGGCAATTTGCTGTTGTTGGATTATCAACAAAATACTCCCGATTTGTGAGTTGGATGAATGCTTTTACCGCCGGATTGGATTGGGTATGGGACGAAAGCCTGAAAGAAAAGATACGAACCCATAATCTGAAAAATACCGCTCATAACCGTATAGCTATAACAGCAGGGCATGAATTGCATATCGGAAAAATAAACTTTTATCAACAAATGGGTGTATACATTTTTGTGCCATATAAAGCGATGGATCCTGTATATCAGCGGTATGGACTGGAATATTCTTTTGGTCAGTATATTGCAGCAGGCGTAAACCTTAAGGCACACCGGCATGTGGCGGATTTTCTTGACTTCCGGATCTCTCTTTCCTTATGAGGTTTTTTTTATGTCAAAATAGCGAAGTTTGATAAAATTATTTTGACTTATTTATCGATAACCTGTATATTTGTAAGGATTTATCGGTAAAATTACAATGATGAACCGGGCATGCCTTAACAAAATTCACAGAGAATGACTGAACGTAATGCATGCGGGATCTATCCCGGAAAACGAAACCGATTTAATAAAAATTCAGGCATATGAAACACCCATGCCGGGGCGTTCGGCACACAGGAGGATGATTAAGGGGTGAAATCGCCCGACGCGGCACTTTATTCCGGTCGCTCGAACCGATCCGCGACGGCGAGCAGGTATCCCACGACGAGGAGGTTGAACCCGAGCCGACCGACCGGC
>JAWOBQ010000356.1:0-3777 GCA_046484255.1 Bacteroidales bacterium
ACTACATAAAACCTTTGAAGCACATGGGGCAGCCCGGCAGTGCCGATCATCAAGGCAAACACTATAGCCAGCCACTGGAAAAATGTTCCTCCCGAAGACTCTGCCCAAGGCATAGCAAATTCGGGTGATGCAACCATGGCATACAAATGCCCGTAGGTGTTCGATAATTCATTAGAGGCCAGCAATGGTACCCCCTCTACAATGTCTGTCACGACCGAACCATACCCGATTGGCGGTATCAACCAAAAATAATCAAATTTAAACAACAATATAAACAGTGGGATCAAAAAGGAAATGGCAATGATCACATATTGCACCTGCATGTTTTTGGTTACCCCAAGCATCCCTGAGATGAGTACATAAAAAAGCACTACGCCCCCGCCAATAAGCACGGCCCAGGCATAGTCGATGCCCAGAATCCATTGAAACATAAGCCCGATGCCGCCAAACTGCCCCACACAATAGGCTATAGAAATAAACACGGCTACCAATGCAGCAACAACCCGAAGGGATGTAGAATAATAGCGGTCGCCGATAAAATCCGGAGCCGTGAATTTGCCATACTTACGGATCTGCCCGGCCACCAGGATCAGTAATAAGACATAGCCGCCGGTCCATCCCACTACATAAGCCAGACCATGATATCCCATTCCAAACATTAATGCCGCCAGGCCTAAAAAACTGGCCGCACTCATCCAGTTGGAAGCTATTGCCATCCCCGAGCCAACACGCGAAATGCTCCTGCCGGCCGCATAATAATCGCCCGTGTCTTTGGCCTGAAAAAGTATGCCTACTAAAATAAAAACGGCCAGCATACATATAAGTATTATTGCCGGCCCGACCTTGAAGCTGCCCTCCAACTCTGTAGCTGTAGCAGCAGCAAATGTGAAAACAGGTATTAAAAATAATAATGCCAGACTGATTATTTTCTTTATCAAATTGTTCATATGTCTAAAATTTTATTGTTATTGGTTATAACCTGCCCCTTATGATCGGGACCCGGTTGATAACTCTGTTTTTTTTAAATCTACATTTTCTGCCATTCATAATTCACCGTCCCGGGTGTCCTTCCGCACATACCGGCACTGTTGCTCATAACAGTTGCCCGGAGCGGAACGGCATCCCGCCGGTTCTTATTTCTGTTCTTTTAATTCTCTTCGGTCGGTGATAATACAATACAGCCAGCAAATAACCACAAACAATACTAAGAGAAAGACGGCCGTATATAAATAATGGAAAGGAAATCCCAGCACCCTGGTATCGGTTAATACAGAGCGATTATGTATAAGATACATAGACATTGCTTCTGCTGTCAGCTCTTTATTCTCCGGGGTATATTCCTGCCGTTCAGCAGGTTTCAAAACGAAGGGAATTACTCTTCGCCGAGCATCTGTTTCGGGAATATCCAATAAATGGGCTACATAGTTCTGCAGCTTCCTTTTGGCTTCCATATAACCGGGATCCTGAATATCCTCGCTTTGTCCGGCCCGCCGGTCAAAAGTGTTAATCCTCGCCTGCAACTCGCCGGAATCATCGCCGGCTATCTGATAAACAGACCACGTGAAAGCATTGGAAAGTGCTGCCTGATATTCATCCTGAACATACACTTTTCCCAATACCTGTAGCACTGACCCGGCAAAAATGTTTAAGGTTTCATCGCCTGCCGTGCCGGCCCTGACTTCATCCCAAACACCCTCATATTCTTGATATGCTTCCTCAGGAACAGGCTCTTCAAGAACCCTTAATAATACCTGAAAACCGAATACACCAACGGCCCAGATAATAAGCAATAATAAGGCCATGTTCCTGTTTTTTAAAGCCTTACGTGTTGTGGGCTTAAAAAAACTTAAGTGATAATCATTTTCCATAAAAAAAAAATTTTTAGTTATACTCCGATTTTTTTCCTGCACAAATATAAATGATGTTTTGAAATATACAAGTTTTTTTAGCCACAACATTTTTTTAGCCTGCAGCCCACCCTTTATGAGTCCGGTCGAAAAACACTAAATTTATCACAGCCGCTGAAAATCAAATATGACCTTTTTAAACTGGACCCATTTATAAAATAGCGTCTCTGAAATGTACGAACATGAAAAATGGCAGTACGAAATCCTTCCTGTATAAAAATCAGCCAGCCTTCAAAGGGGAAAAGCTGTTTTTCAGCCATCGCTGATAATTTGTTTTATGCCGGCCTGATAATTTTGGAAAAACTTGCCTTTGTTCCCGTGTTATTATTATTTTTGTCAGGAAAAGCACATATATCATGCGATTATTGGGAACACATATTACATTGCTGTTCATTCCTGTCTTGCTCGTGTTATTGTTTACCGATCAAGCTTCGGCACAAGAAGACAGAGAAGGCGGAGGCATGCAGAAGGGCTGGATTGTGGGTCTCCAAACGGGGGTTTATTTTGCCAACAGCCATACGGCCAACTATTACAATGGGCGTGAAGGGAACGTAAATGAGATCAGTTTCATACTGGATAATAAATATCACAGGGATGATATTTTAAATTACTATGAAGCTTATGATTATGTCTACGACCAAAGCGATCTTCCCAGGGAGATGCATTATGAAGCAGCGATGAACATAGGTTTTTTAGCGCGGAACAATATCACGAAAAACTGGGGGGTTTTTTTAAATTTTAATTTTGTCAGGCTTCGAACCAAGGGGAGTTTCATTTTAGAGATAGATCCGGACCAAATTATCTCCGAGCCCAATGAGCACATTTTCCCAATTTATGGGGAGGAAGAGCGTCACAATATAAATATCGGCATTCATCGCCAGTTTAACCTGCTCTCCCCTTCGCTAACGTATTACGGGGAATTAGGGGTTAATTTCAACAACACCATTGTGGAAGAGTCTTCCATCGAGATCGCCGGGAATAATTATTCCATTATTGACCGTTACGGTGGGGGCCAGGGTTATCAGCCGGGTGTTCCTCAAACCGAATATGATCTTCGTCTGGGGGGTGTCGGTTTGGGTTTTTTCGGGGGGATGGGTTTTAAATTCCTTTTCAGTGATAAGCTAACGCTGGATGTCGGATTAACTTCCTATGTAAAGTATATCAACCTGGAGCATTATAAGAGTTTTAACGTTCACTGGGCCCCCTATACCCGTCTTATGTATAACGGTTTTTTTGATTTTTTATAAGCCACTGCCGCCGGTTTTCCGGAGCCGCTACCTTTTAAAAAACCTATTTCCTCCCTTCTGCCCGGGAAAAAGATTTCAGAGGCCGGGATTCTCAGAGCAAAGAATAAGCCCTTAATCGCTGAAGTATTTGGCTATGGTTTCCAGCAAAACTTTCAGGCGGATAGGCTTAGTGATAAGGTCATCACATCCTTCCTGCAGCACTTTACCTTTATCATTGCTCATCACATAAGCCGTTTGCGCAATGACGGGCAAGCGGGAGCGGAATGCTTTGATCTGCCGTGTAGCCTGGTAACCGTCAAGCTCAGGAAGCCGTATATCCATCAGCACCAGGTCAATGTCCGGGTTTTCCAGCGCCAAATGAACGGCCTGTTTCCCGTCTTTGGCCCATAATAACCGGGCACCGGTTTTTTTCAGCGCTGAGGAAATAAAATAATGATTGGCTTCGACATCCTCAACAATCAAGATCAATTTATCCGACCAGTTAAAGCCCTTTGTCCTTTGTGTTGATGATCTCACTGAATCTTCCACTTCCAATATATTTTTTAACTCTCTGGTTCAATGATCAATCAGTCCCCTATGATCCGGGATGGGGCAACGATCAATTATTCTCCCATTAAGGGTTT
>JAWOBQ010000011.1:0-14789 GCA_046484255.1 Bacteroidales bacterium
GGGAGTACCAATGAAGATAATCCTAATTATGGGGGTGTAGTATTAGAAGGATATTTTTACGATTCAGACAATTCAAATTATTTATATTATTTAGTACCTGAATATATAAGAGAAAACCCCAACAATGAACAACATAGAGTATTTATTGATATGGTGGGTCATTATTATGATATAATTTGGTTATATATAAAACATATAACTGAATTTTTAAATAATACAAATAATCCTAATGAAGGAGTATCCCAAGACATAATTAGTTATATATTAGAATCATTTGGTATTAAACTTCCACAATCTAGTTTAGATAATCCTATAATATCTGAATGGGTGGTTTCTGATAATAAAGCTTCTTTAATTAAACAAGTCCAAAAAGAAATATATCAAAGGTTATATCACAATTTACCCCATTTAATAAGAAATAAAGGTACTCTTGAAAGTTTAAGACAAATAATAAATATATGGGGATTATCAGATATAATTCTTGAACCTGTTGAGTTTAATGATAATAAAATTTTCGCCTCATTCCCTGCGCGCACCCCTAACCCCTAAAGGGGAATCCCACCGCACACTGTCTTACCCTTCCGGCAATTCGCCTCCTCGCATTTAATCATCCTCCTGTGTGTCAATAATTTTTTCGTGGAGGTTTCCTCATGATTTTGTTCTACATTAAAAACAGATACTTTAACTTTGGTTGCGAAAATAATCAAATTTGATATAAATGCCTTTGGGATGAGCATCTAATCGTGTCCTTTATTAAAATGGTTGCCTCGATCTAACACCTTGTTGAATTGCTGTTCTTTATGCCAGCAGAACATGATGAAGCCACAACCTTTATCACCTATTAGCCTCTGCTTTGGAAAGTGAAAGCAGTTCCCTTTGGTTGAATAATTTCAAATTGAAATTTTTCGGAACCTCATATTCATGAAAGAGTCCGGTCTAAAAAGGGCACATTTGATTTTCACCGGCTTTTTACCCCGAACCCTAAAGGCTGAAGCCGCTGAAAATCAGCTATCCTTTAGGAATGGGGGAAAGCTGATTTTTAGCGGCTGGGATACATTTATTGTTTTTAGACCGGACTCATGAAAAATACGGGAAATATTTTACCGTGAACATCTATGTTTACGTCTTATGAAAATCAGCCATCCTTTAGGAATGGGGGAAAGCTGATTTTCAGGGAAAGTAAAAATTGAGAGCTTTTAGACCGGCCTCATATAATAATTTACATTTTATACTGTTATCAAGTATTTCCAAATAATACCAAAGTCCGGTCTCCAGAGAATCCTTTTGATTTTCAGCGGTTGAGAAAAATTATTATTTTAAACCGGGTTCCGAACAAAAAAAATAATCATTCCACCACAAGTTTTTTAGAATAAACTTGTCAGATAGAAAAACTACATATTTTATGAGAAGGAATATTTTATTGATCGTCTTTATTATTTCCGCCTTACATTTGGCGGGTATTTCGCAACCGTCAGCATCCGGTCAGGATCAACCAAAAGGTGGTCTTATCACGGGCACTATAATTGAAAAGCGCACGGAAAACCCCATGGAGTTTGTCAATGTGATATTATACTCGGCAGAAGATTCCATTATGGTTACCGGCAGCATAAGCGATGCAGAGGGCAAATTTGAGATCAGCCCGGTTAAGCCGGGCAAGTATTATTTAAAGCTAAATTTTATTGGTTTCCGCAAGCGTCTTATTTCTGATGTTCAGATAACGCGAGAGGACCGGGTTGCGGATATGGGTCGTATTGCGCTCACTTCTTCGAGTAAAGATCTGGAAGGCGTGGAAGTATCGGCAGAGGAGCAACGTGTGGAGTACAAGATAGACCGGAAGATCATCAATGTAAGCCAGGATTTAAGTTCTTCGGGTGGAACAGCGGTAGACGCCCTTGAGAACACGCCATCAGTGGAAGTCGATATTGAAGGGAACGTATCGCTGCGCGGCAGTTCTTCTTTTACAGTATTGATAGACGGAAAGCCCACCAGTCTTGACGGAAATGATATTCTGAAACAAATTCCGGCATCAAGCATTCAGCGTATTGAGATCATCACGAATCCTTCTGTGCGTTATGATCCGGAGGGTGGTTCAGGAATAATTAACATCGTATTAAAAAAGCGCCAACGGACAGGCTTTAACGGGATTGTAAACGCTTCGGCAGGAAATCATGATACATATTCCGGCGATTTTTTACTCAATTACCGTCAGGAAAAGACCAACTGGTATATTGGTGCCGACTACAGTGAACGCAACTATCCGGGAGATGCGGTGATGTTCCGCGAAACATATGGAGACACTACTTTTTATGTGGATTCCGAGCGGGAACGAGTATGGAAACGGGGCAGGATGTCAGCAAGAGCCGGGCTGGACTATTACTTTACCGATAAGCAAACGCTTTCATTTACTACCCGGGCAGGGGAATACACCTATGGGCATGAACTGGAATCTGAAACGAAAAGCTATACCGACCCCCAAACGCAAACGCAATACACCCTTGATGAGAGCCTTTTTGATATAACAGGTCAATATTTTGAATTTACCTCCAACTATGACTATCAACTAGACGGGAACGGCCATAAGCTGGAGGCCTCAGCCGTTTACAGCCAGCATGACCGTGATGAAACTGACGGACAGGAAACTTATATCACTAATGAAGATTACCAGCCGCTAAATTCTGCACAAAACAGCATCTGGACCAGTGAAGATCAAATATCCCACCGGCTGCGGGTAAATGTTGACTATACCCGTCCTTTGAATAACACCTCAAATATTGAAACCGGTTTTCAATCACGCCTCAGAAGTGAAGAGATTGACTATCAACTGGACACTCCTGTAAGCGGAAGTTTAAGCAGCGAATACTTTACAAGCCGCCGTTTGGATGCCTATCAGGATGTTCATTCAATCTATGCTGTTTACGCAAAAGAACTTAACTTGTTTAGCTTTAAAGCCGGTCTGAGGGGGGAATACACCGATCGCAATATTACCAATCCGGATTCTGCAGAAACGTATGGCTATAAGCGGTTTGATATTTTCCCTTCACTACACATTTCCAAAGAGCTCAATGATAAAAATAAACTTATGGCCAGTTACTCCCGCAGGATCAACAGGCCCAGAAGCTGGTATCTGGACCCCTTTCTCAGCTACCGCGACCAATATACGTTACGCAAAGGGAATCCCGATTTAAAGCCAGAACATTCCGACAGTTATGAACTAACGTATCTGCGTTATTTCAGCAAAGGGTTTATCTCTTTTGAAAGCTTTTTCCGCCAAACCAATAACCGCATCGAGCGCGTGGCACAATTATATGATAAAGATATCCTTATGATGACTTTTCAAAATGTGGATAAAGATCAGTCTATGGGCTCAGAATTAATGGCCAACATCAAATTTACAAAATGGCTCAGGCTTAATGCTTCCGGATCTGCTTACCATTTCCGTATTTTTTCAGAGAAAAACGGAGAACAAGACCTACGCGAAGACATGAACTGGAGGATCCGGGGCAATACCGATATCGATATTACTAAAACAACCCGGATACAGTTATCCGCATTTTATAGCGGGCCTTCAATTACCTCGACAGGCACTAGGGGGGATCATTTTATGACGTCTATGGCATTGCGTCAGGACTTTTTTAATGATCAACTCAACCTGGTATTCAGGATCCGGGATATCTTCAGCACCCGCGGGCACGAATCGACAACGGAAGATGAAAACTATTATGTATTCATGGAACATATTAGCCCAGGACCAAGAGTCTCTCTAAGTGTTACCTACAAGATCAATAACTTTAAAAGAAAACCCAGAACGAAAGATGAAGCGGATGATGGGGTGGATATGGGATTCTAAGTCATTTTCGTCTATATCACTGCGTCCGGTCTAAAAAGATTACTTTTGATTTTCAGCAGCTTTTTGCCTGGACCTCAATTGCCCCGATCTTCATTGCCCCGATCTTCATTGCTCCGGCCTCAATTGCTCCGGCCTTCAGGCCGGGGTTGAATGATCAGAGATCGATCAGAGATCGCCCTGATTAAAAATCAATATCCTTTAGGTAGTGAAAATCATGTGTTATTATCTCAGGCTCATTACTGCCTGGTCTTTACGGCCTTTACATCCAAAGCATCACGCAAGCCATTGCCTACAAGCATAAAAGCAAGCACCATCAACATAATAGCAATCCCGGGCAGAATAGCCAGGTATGCTGAATCCAGAATGATATACGCATAATGTTCTTTGATCATAGTTCCCCATGAGGGCATAGGAGGTTGCACACCTATTCCAAGAAAACTGAGGCCGGCTTCAATAAGGATAGCGGAGGCAAAATTGGCTGCTGAGATCACGATTACAGCTCCCATCACATTGGGCAGAATATGCCGGATAATGATACGGGCGTTCTGATATCCCAAGGCTTTGGCAGCTTCGATAAATTCTTTTTCCCGTAAACTGATCACCTGCCCGCGAACTACCCGTGCCACCTCCACCCACATGGTCATCCCTACGGCTATAAATATTTGCCAAAACCCTTTCCCAAGAGCAAATGTAATAGCGATCACCAACAACAAGGTCGGGATAGACCAAACCACATTGATCAGCCATATGATCAGATCATCGACCCAACCACGAAAAAACCCGGCTACCGAACCCAGGGTAATACCAATGATCAAGGATATCAAGACCGAAATAAAACCTACCGACAAACTCACCCGCGTACCGATCAGTAAGCGGCTTAATAAATCCCGCCCAAAACGGTCGCTCCCCAGTAAAAATCGGTGTTCTTTGAAATTTTCACTGCGCAGCTGCTCTTTTAATTCCTCCAAATTTACTTCTTGGCGCTCACCGGAAATATCTGTAAATAGTAGTTGTCCATCCCTGATCTCAGAAGCTTTATCTGTATCAACAGCAAAAGCAATGTTCGCATACGAAAATTGCTGCTCCATACCCGCATTGGGTTTATCCCCCGTAAATAATTCTATACTTACGTGATCTTCTTTAAAATCTGACTGATAATAAGGGATGCTCCGGTACTGGCTTTCACGGCCATATAGCATCGTTTGAAGAAAACCTTTCTTCTCATGCATTTTATTCTTTCTTACCTTAAGCATCTTAACCTTAAAGCCAGGCTTACGGGCGGAAAGTTCCAGGTATTGCCGGTTAGCAAAATGTGTCTTATCCGGAGTGATCAAATAACCGGAAACTGCAACTAATACAGCCAGTATAATAAAGCAAAGCGCTATCATAGATAAACGATTCCTTTTAAACTTCTGCCAGGCTATCTGCCCCAGAGAACCCGAGTAATCAACGGGCTTCCGAAAAATCGATCTTCGCATAAACTGTATCCGCGTTATTTCCGGAACAAAATTAGCAATAATTATCAATTGTTCCTTTAACATGGCCCGCCATGCAGGTTAAAATTTACCTTTATATTTGTGCGGAGGCCGGTTGAAAGTATTGCTTTTGATTTTCAGTAACTTCACTCTTTAAAATGACTCAAAAAGCCACTGAAAAGCCAGTAAATTTCACCCTCCAATTTCAAACTTTCAAACAATCCCGGCTTGTTTAGGGCATTGAAATTTTGAAAAATGAAATTTATTTATCAGTTGTAATTTGCAATTCTTAATTGAGGCCGGTCTAACAAGGATACATTTGATTTTCAGCGGTTTACCCAAGCCCTAAAAGGTGAAGTCGCTGAAAATCAGCCACCCTTTAGGGATGGGGCAAAGCTAATTTTTAGCGGCTAAACGGCTATAATCGCTAAATACGAAAAACCTCAGCAAATATATACAGAGCATGATCATCGCAGATAAAAAATTATTAGACCGTCTTAGTGCAAAAGCAAAAGCATCCAAACGAAAACGCAGCATGTTCAACTTCCACAAGGATGCTTCAGACCCTATGCACCGCATGCTAAATGCTATGGAACCCGGAACTTACGTTCCGCCCCACAAACATGAAAACCCCGACAAGCGTGAAGCTTTCTGGGTATTACGTGGAAAAATCGCTTTGATCCTTTTTTCGGACGATGGCAGCATCAGGCAACAAATTATAATGGGCTCTCAAACCGGCAATTACGGTGCTGAAATTCCGGCCCGCACCTGGCATTGCCTGGTCTGTCTGAAAGAAAACTCTGTGGCATACGAAGTTAAAGACGGGCCCTGGCATCCCCAAAACGATAAAAAATACCCCTCTTGGGCTCCCAAAGAAAATACAAAACAGGCTAACGCCTTTGTAAATAAAATGATGCAATTCATAAATTGATCATCCCTTTTCAGGCTAAACTGTAAAAAGCCAGACCCGAAAAACCTTACTTTTTTTGTCATTCACTAAACCGCCTCTGTCGATAAAGTGAATGTTCTTTCATAATGTTCGAGATTGATGCTTGCCCCCCGATTGAATATTGCTATTGCAATTCACCCCAGTTGATTAGAAAAAAACAACGAAGCAAGCAGGGTAAACCGTGAAACGCGACGGCAGCAGCTGTTTCACAGGGATTTGGTGTTCAGCGAAAGTTCAAAATCCTCTTATGGGCGTTTCATCCGTTCCATAATATCACTGGATGAAAACCCTTCCACGAATTCAACGGTTTTCACTTCTCCCCCTTTTGCAGCAACAATATCATACCCTACCACTTCTTCAGCTTTATAATCCTTTCCCTTAACCAGCACATCAGGCTGGACAGCTTTGATCAGCTTGTATGGGGTATCTTCATCAAAGAGCACCACATAATCCACGAACTGCAAAGCTGCGAGCAAAATAGCGCGGGAATTTTCCGGGTTCAGGGGCCTGTCTTTCCCTTTAAGTCGCTTAACGGAATCATCTGTATTTAATCCGATCATTAGTACATCTCCAAACCCGGCTGCTTTAGCAAGGTATTCTATATGCCCATGGTGCAGGATGTCAAAGCAACCGTTGGAAAACACCAGTTTTTTCCCGGCGTTATTCAGTTGTTGAGCTTTCCGGAAAGCTTGCTGCCGGCTTACAATTTTTTGGTTTATTCGATCTAAGTAGTTCATTTCTAAAGGCTTTATAGTTCAAGCACCTGATTTTTCAGACACGCAGATAGTGCGTCTTCGATTACCTGTTTTTGTTTAATATGGGCAACACGAATAATGACACTGCGGCAAAGATAATGATCATAATATTTTGCGCTGACCAGGTAATCCAGCCCAATGCATATCCTTTTGCGGAAGGCACCCCGTATAAAAGAAGTGTTTCTGCAACGATAGCGGGATAGACCCCAATTCCTCCCTGCACAACCATCAAGCCAACCGATCCATAAACTACTACAGAGATTCCCGGAGCCAATCCCAGATGTGCAGTTTCCGGCAAGCTAAAAAAGCATAAGTAAACCATCAGGAAATAAAAAATCCACATAACCACCGTATAAAAAATAAAAAGCCCGATCTTTTCAAGCTTCAGTACGGATTTAAATCCTTCCCCGAAACCGCGGGCCAACTCCTTTACTTTAAGATAAAAGCGTGCATGCCGGGAAAACAAATGCAATACAAATACAGTAGTCATTCCCGCTGCAAGTATAATCGCTGCAAGCCAGATCTTTGAAGCATTTTGGGAAAAGGCCAGCAGTTGTTCTTCTAACGGCGAGAAAACTTTTGCATTGACATAATCAAAAAGTCGATCCCAGAACACAAAAAGATTCACAAAAAACAGCAATAAAAACACGATCATATCCACAGAACGTTCTGCGATCACGGTACCAAAAGATTTATTCACCGGGATCTTTTCATATTTGCCTAAAATTCCACAACGGGTAACTTCGCCCAGGCGGGGAAGGGCCAGGTTCGCCAGATATCCGGTCATCACTGCAAAAAAAGTATTGGACAATTTCGGATCATAACCCAACGGCTTCAAAATCAGCTTCCAGCGCGCAGCACGGATCAAATGGCTGCCGGCTCCCACAAAAACTGTAATCCCTACCCAGAAATAATCTGCTGCCCGAAATGAAAGAAGGATATCCTGACGTTGTTCCGGGCTTAGCTGCCGTAAAAATATCCAGATAAAGAAAAAGCCGATAGACAGAAAAAGCACTGTCTTTAATATGGTCAGGATATGTTTTCTCAATACCGCTTAGATTTTATTGTTCTCATCCGGAAAGATAATTGCCGGGTCAAAGTTTTTAGCTTCCTGCACGGGCATCATAGCATATGAAAGTATGATCACTGTATCCCCGATCAATGCTTTGCGGGCGGCAGGTCCATTCATACAGATCATCCCGGAACCCCGCTTTCCCTTTATTACATAAGTGATCAGTCGCTCGCCATTATCCAGGTTAACCACCTGAACTTTTTCATTTTCAATAATATTCACGGCATCCATCAGGGCCTCATCGATCTCAATACTACCAATATAATTCAGGTCAGCTTCCGTTACTTTCACCCTGTGTATCTTTGATTTTAATACTTCAATTTGCATAGCAATAAGAATTTACGAATATAACACTATATTATCGATCAACCTGACTTCACCAATAAAAACGGCCACGCATACTATACAACGTTGAGTTTCGTGCCATTGTTCAATTTGCTTTAACGTATCCATATCCACCACTTCAAAATACTCGGGCTGAAGCAGGCTGTTTTCTTTCAGCCGGTTCAACCCCCACTCTTTCATTTGTTTTGGTGTATCAAAAGCATATAATTTCTTTTTGGCTTCACGCAATATCCGGTATATTTCCGGGGCAGCTTTTCGTTCTTGCGCCTTCAGCCGCATATTTCGTGAGCTGCGCGCCAGTCCGTCATCTTCCCTTGAAGTAGGAACCGCCACAACAGTGGTGGGCAGGCCTTTCATGCTAACCAATTTACGAATGATCTGCAACTGCTGAAAATCTTTTTCGCCAAAATACACTTTATCCGGCTTCACGATCTCCAGCAATTTTCTCACAACAACAGCTACCCCATTAAAATGGCCGGGCCGATGACTGGCTTCCATTCCTTGTTCCAAAGTTCCGAAATCATAAGTTTCATTCTCTTTGCCGGGGTACATCTCCTCTACCGAAGGAACAAAAACAATATCACAGCCTTCGGCTTGCAGCATTTGCTTATCCGACTCCAGGCTACGGGGATAATTCTGAAGATCAACGGGGTCATTAAATTGTATTGGATTGACAAATATACTGCAAACTACCACATCATTGTGTTCACGGGCCTGCCTCAACAGACTCAAATGTCCCTGATGCAATGCACCCATTGTTGGAACAAAACCGCAAGATTTTTTCCGCTCCCGATAATATTGAAGTTCGGATCTTAGTTGATCTATCCGCTCTATTTGTTTCATCCTTTGTGTTTTATGTCTATCATCAACCCCATAAGTCTATCCTTTTTTGGGGGGCATAAAACTAACAGGAAAAAATTGAACTTATGCATTATTTTTTGTAATTTTGCAGCTTTCATTTGTAATAAACAACTAACATTATTATGGACAAGGCAAGAGTTTTGTATGTTACCCAAAAAATTACTCCATTCCTTCCTGAAGACCACATGAGTAAAATCGGGCGTTATCTTCCACAGGGCATACAGGAAAGCAATAAAGAGATCAGAACATTTATGCCAAGATACGGGCTGGTGAATGAGCGGCGAAACCAATTGCATGAAGTAATCCGGCTCTCCGGCATGAATCTTATTATTAACGACCTTGATCACCCGCTGATCATAAAAGTAGCCTCAATACAATCTGCCCGGATGCAGATTTATTTTATTGACAATGAAGAGTATTTTCAACGAAAGTTCCTGTTTCATGATGAACAGGGAAAGTTTTTTGATGACAACGATGAAAGAACGATTTTTTATTCCAAGGGCGTTTTGGAAACGGTTAAAAAACTGGGTTGGGTCCCGGACATCATTCATTTGCACGGGTGGATATCCAGCCTGGTGCCTTTATATATACGTAAAGTACTAAAGGATAATCCCATTTTTTCAGATGCTACGATCATAACTTCGCTCTATGATGATGAATTTTCGGAAACCCTAAGTCCCAAAATGAAAGACAAGTTAAAACTGGATGGCTTAACTGATCAAGACCTGACACACTATAAAAAGCCAAACTACGTTAGCCTTATGAAATCAGCTATCGACCTGTCGGATGCCTTGATCATGGGAAGTGAAACGATCAATAAAGAAGTGGAAACACATGCAGCCAAAAGCGGTAAGCCGATACTGAACTACCAGGCCGGTGAAGATTATATTCAGGTGTATAACGATTTCTACGATAATTTACTTTCTGAAAAATAAATCCGTAACCCCATTCAATCAGAACAAGTTTTTATGCCACAACAAATTTCAAGTTTTTTTCTCTCCGTACTTATCCTGCTAAGCATTTTATTTCTGCACCCGGGCTGTGAAGAACCGGAAGATATCGGAAAAGATTTGCTGCCGCCTCAGGATAATCTCGGGGTAAATTTTACAGACACCACCACAATCCATGCTTTCACACAGAAAGAGGAGCCTTTTAAGACAGGAATGCGCCAAAGGGTTTTGGCAGGAAGCTATCAGGATAAAGTATTCGGGCAAACGAATGCTTCCTTTTACACCCAATTACGTATGCCCACCACAAACCTTGATTTCGGATCCAATCCGGCAGTTGACTCTGTGGTGTTAAGCCTGGCATATGATGGCTTTTATGGCGACACAACCCAAGCCATGACCTTTGAAGTGTATGAATTGGACGATAACCTCCATAGTGATACTTCCTATTACTCCAACGATGAGGCAGCAGTACTCACTCCGCCACTGGGCAGTAAAACGATCAATAATATCAGCCCAACAACTCCTGTGATTGCCGGTGGCGACACAATGCCGGCCATGCTCAGAATTCCTGTAACCAATTCCCTGGCCCAACGGTTTTTCAATGCCGGCAGTTCCGTCTTTGTAAACAACGAATCTTTTCTTGATTACTTTAAAGGCATTCATGTCAAAGTACAGGAAAATAAGAATGACGGCTCTATCCTCTATTTCGACCCTTTTTCGGTACACTCCGCATTAACTATTTACTACCGCTCTGATAATGATACTGTCTCCACCCACTTTCATCTGGGTGAGCACAGCGCCAAGTTCAACCGCTATGAACACGATTATACGGACCCTGTTGCGAAACCGGCCTTAAGAAAACAAGTGATTCAGGAAGATACAACCCCACCCATAGAAAGACTTTTCCTGCAATCTATGGCCGGAGTCAATGTGAAAATCCAATTCCCGCACATCGAGCAGTGGGAAAAAAAGAATATTGCTCTAAATAAAGCCACTCTGGTAGTAAGCCCTGATCCCGGCGATCTTACTTCAGACAAGTACAAAAAACCGGAACGATTAGGCCTGGTAAAAATAAATAATAACGGAGAATTTGAACTTCTTACAGATTTTACTGTTTCCCCTGAAATATTTGATGGTAATTTCAACAGCAACAGAAACGAATACCGTTTTACCATCACGCGGCATATGCAAGAATTACTTAATGGTGCCCCGGATAACGGCTTGATAATGGTCAATGACAAACGCGCCCTTAATGCTTACCGGCTTATGCTGATGGGGCCTCAGGCGCAAAATAGCGCATTAAAACTGGAATTAATTTATACGGATCTTGATAATCAATAACCTCTAAAACTCCCTTTTAATATGTGTGGAATTGTCGGATATATAGGCGACAAACAAGCTTATCCAATATTGATCAATGGATTATACAGGCTTGAATATCGTGGCTATGATAGTGCCGGGATATCGATTAACAATAAGACCCTGAAACTTTACAAAACCAAAGGAAAAGTAGCCGATCTGGAGAAATACGTCCAGGGAAAGGATATTTCCGGAAATTCCGGAATTGCCCATACCCGCTGGGCCACCCATGGTGAACCTAATGATACGAATGCACACCCCCATTCTTCTCCATCAGGCAAAATGGCTTTAATACACAACGGGATAATTGAAAACTACAGCTCGCTTAAGGAAGAATTAGTCAGCCGTGGACATCAGTTTGTCAGTGAAACAGATACCGAAGTGCTGATTCATCTTATTGAAGACATAAAAGTAAACGAAAAAGTGTCTACCGTAGAAGCGCTTCAGATCGCTCTAGGGCAAGTTGTAGGTGCCTTTGCAATTGCTTTGATCTCTGAAGAAGAACCGGATATGCTTATTGCTGCGCGAAAAGGGAGCCCGCTGGTAGTAGGTATCGGAAACGGTGATTTTTACCTGGCTTCAGATGCTACCCCAATAGTAGAACACACAAAAGATGTCGTTTATCTGAACGATGAGGAAATAGCTGTTTTAAAGCCGGGGGAAGAACTGCAGATAAAAACCATCTCGAATAAAAAAAAGACGCCTTACGTTCAAAAGCTTGAAATGAGCCTCAGCGCAATCGAAAAAGGGGGGTTCCCTCATTTTATGCTGAAAGAGATCTATGAACAGCCCCGCTCTATCCGGGATAGTATGCGTGGCCGGATTAGTGTCAACAAAGATATTGTTTCCCTGGGAGGCCTAAAAGATTATGAAAATAAGCTAATGAATGCCAAACGGATCATCCTTGTAGCCTGTGGCACTTCATGGCATGCCGGGCTCGTAGGAGAATATATGCTGGAATCCATGGCCCGCATCCCCGTTAAAGTGGAATATGCCTCAGAATTCCGCTATCGACACCCCGTAATATATGAAGATGACGTAGTGATAGCCATTTCACAATCGGGAGAAACAGCGGACACCATTGCCGCTATCGAACTGGCTAAGAGAAAGGGAGCTACTATTCTCGGTATCTGCAACGTGGTAGGCTCTACCATCGCCAGGATCACAGATGCCGGCTCTTTTACCCATGCCGGCCCGGAAATCGGCGTCGCCTCAACCAAAGCATTCACTGCCCAGGTTACAATCTTAATTCAAATGGCCCTTATGATCGCCAAGAAAAAAGGTTCCATTACCAAAAGTCGTTTTCATAACCTGGTCTATCAATTGGACCGGATCCCGGATAAAATAGAAGAAACCCTCAAAGTAGACGAGCTGATCCAGAAAATCTCCAAAATTTATATGCATTCTAAAAATGCCCTGTATTTAGGAAGGGGGATCAACTATCCTATTGCCCTGGAAGGAGCCCTAAAACTTAAAGAAATTTCCTATATTCATGCTGAAGGGTATCCTGCAGCTGAAATGAAACACGGCCCTATAGCACTTATCGATGAAGAAATGCCGGTGGTTGTGGTAGCTACAAAACACGGTACCTACGAAAAGGTGATCAGTAATATCCAGGAAGTAAAGGCCCGAAAAGGAAAGATTATTGCCATTGTAACGCATGGGGATAAAGAAGTACGTAAAATGGCTGATCATATCATTGAAGTTCCTGAAACCGATGAGATGCTGGTACCCCTGATCGCTACCATCCCTCTGCAGTTATTATCATATTATACTGCCGTATTACGCGGATGCAATGTCGACCAACCCAGAAATCTTGCAAAATCAGTAACCGTAGAATAACCCTTTCGTACTTTCTTTGCAACAGCCCCATGAACTTCCTGCCGATCTTATGATACGCTGTGGTTTAAGTGCTCTATCGCTTGGGTTAGTCTGATGAACTCATCCACCGAAAGTTCTTCCGGGCGCCTGGAAACAAAAATCCCGGGCAGTTCCCGCGCCCCGGTCATTGTTTTTAAACTATTGCGTAATGTTTTACGCCGCTGCTGAAAGGCTTGTTTTACAACCCTGAAAAACAAACGATCATCACAGCCAAGCCGGTAATTGTTCTTTCTGATCAACCGAATAACCGCAGACTTTACCCGCGGAGGAGGGGTAAACGCATTTTCCGATAAAGTGAAAAGAATTTGAACCGAATAAAAAGCCTGTACCAACACACTTAGGATCCCATAAACCTTAGATCCCGGCCCGGAAGCAATACGTAAAGCAACTTCTTCCTGGAACATGCCTGTCATTGAAGGAATTATACCACGGTTCTCCAACAGGCGAAAAATTATCTGGCTGGAAATATTATAGGGAAAATTCCCCACTAAATGAAATTCTCCCTGAAAAAGGCCCGTCAAATCCTGCTTTAAGAAATCGCCTTCAATCAGATTATTTTCTCCTATATAGTTGAAAGTTTCCTTCAAATAATCAATGGATTCCCGGTCGATCTCCACAATTTTTAAGGCATTCCCAAATCTTTGATATAAATAACCGGTTAATATGCCTTTGCCCGGGCCTATTTCCAAAACATATGCCGCCGTCCCCGGTATCGCATCAGCAATACGCTCAGCACTTGCCGGGCTTTTTAGAAAATGCTGACCATAATATTTTTTTGGGTTCACCTCCATTACAGAAAATTACTCGTTTTTATTGACAGACACTGACTTTATTGACAGACACTATGTCTGTCTGTAAAGTCGAGTGTTTGGTTCATAATGTTCGAGACCAAGGCTTGCCCCGTTTTTATCAGGTGGTTGCCCCGTTTTTATCGGTTCGTGCGAACCGAACGAAGTGAGCTCTTGAACACCTTTAAAAATAATTAAGAGTCCGGTCTAAAAACACTAAATGTATCACAGCCGCTAAAAATCAGCTTTACCTCATCCCTAAAGGGAGGCTGATTTTCAGCGGCTTCACCCTTTAGGGTTCGGGGTAAAAAGCTGCTGAAAATCAAATGTGACCTTATTAGACCGGGCTCAAATAATTAGCTTGTGAAAAAAATTTTAAACCGCAGTATACTAGTGTATATGAAGATTTAAAATTTGAGCAAGATCTTAGCACAAAGCTATTAAAAATCTTGGAAAAAAGAAGAATTAAAGCCGCAGGGAGCTTTCATAAAATACTTACCTTTGTAC
>JAWOBQ010000116.1:0-4437 GCA_046484255.1 Bacteroidales bacterium
GCTACTTCATAAGCATTGCCGGCATCATCTCCTTCCGATACCATAATGATCCCGCTGGTTTTATTCTCCCGGCGATCATGCTTTAACTTATTAATTAATCCTTCAATAGAAGTTTCTGTCTCCGGTATTAAAATATCTTCAGCACCCGTGGCAATACCACTCCTCAATGCAATAAAGCCGGCATCACGACCCATAACCTCGATAAAAAACAAACGGTTATGCGAACCTGCGGTGTCGCGGATCTTATCTACAGCCTGAACCACTGTATTTATAGCTGTATCATAACCAATAGTGAAATCCGTCCCGTACAGGTCGTTGTCAATCGTCCCCGGAATTCCGACAACCGGAAAAGTATATTCTTTCCCAAAAATATCTGCTCCCGTAAATGTACCATCCCCTCCTATAGCTACCAAAGCCTCTATCCCTTTAGATGACAGGTTTTCAAAGGCTTTCTGCCTGCCTTCTTTTGTCCTGAATTCCTCGCTGCGCTTCGATTTCAAAATTGTCCCTCCATGCTGTATAATATTGGCTACCTTGTAATTATCAAGCTTACTAAAATCATTATCTATAAGCCCTTGATAACCACGTAAAATACCATATACCTCCATGCCATAATAAAACCCTGTGCGCGCTACAGCGCGTATGGCAGCATTCATGCCGGGAGCATCCCCCCCTGAGGTAAAAACGGCGATCCTTGATTTTTTTTGCATAACATAACATTTTGTAATATCACAAAAATACAAAATATAATAGCCCCTACCGGTTCTATAATCGCAAAAATTACAGCAAGGGATTTTGAGTTCACCCAACAGCAAATTTTCCTCATCCGCTGAAAATCAACCACCCTTTAGGGATGGAATAAAGCTGATTTTTAGCGGCTGTGATTAATTTAGTGTTTTTAGACCGGACTCTTGATTTGAAAAAATTAAGTACTTTTGCCCTGGAAGACCTTAAATCTATCAATCATTGAGACCGGACTAAAAAGGTCACATTTGATTTTCAGCGGCATATTACCACGAACCCTAAAGGGTGAGCCGCTGAAAATCAGCCTCCCTTTAGGGATGGGGTAAAGCTGATCTTTAACGGCTGTGATACACTTAGTGTTTTTAGACCGGACTCATCATTTATTCGCATAGAGCCATCATTTTTATACGTTATGAAAAAACATGCCCGGGTCATCTATTTATTTTTTTTTATCCTTATCCCCACTCTGTTTTCCGGCCAGAGCGGGAATACTTTTGACTATCATTATGCACACCGGCTAATTATGGAACATCAGTTCAGCCGGGCTGAGCATTATCTTGATCAATTTGACGGGCCCACTCCTGATATAACCTATCTTTCCCAATTATCCGATTTTTTCAAGATCCACATAAGCGAACAGGCTGTTGATTTAAAATCCTTTACTTCGGCGACCGATCAGCGGCTACAACAACTGGGATCACAAAAAACCCCCGGGGCCTTGTTCTCAACAGCGGCAATACTGCTTCAATCTTCATTTACGCGTGGCCGTTACGGAGAATATATCCCGGCTGTCCTACAATTTAATAAGGCATACAAGATCATTATAACCCTGAACAAAGAATATCCGGAATACGCTCCGGCACAAATGCTCCATGGTATTATTCTGATACTTTTCGGAAGTGTTCCCTCCCAATATAACTGGCTGCTTAAACTTATAAACGTCCGGGGTAATGTAAGCAGGGGGCTGGAAAAGATCAGCGATGTTTTTGAAGCAAACAAGGACAATTCAAGATTTAAGCTATTGGAAGAAAGCTTATTTTTCTTAACGTTCAGCTACCGGAACTTTAACCCTTCGCCGGATGCCCTGAGGAAGATCGAAGGTTATTACGCTTCTCCCGCCATCAACAAGCTGATCACCAACACCCCGGTAATTCGTTATTCAGCGGCTTCGCTAAAGAAAGACCTTGGCAAAAATGAGGAAGCAATAGCCTATTTGGAACGCAGCTATCCGCAGAAGCCGGAAATTCCGTTTTATTATCTGGATTATTATATGCATGGGCTATCTTTATTGCACAGGCTGGATTATTATGCATCAAAGCAATATTTCGAAAAGTATATTTCAACCTATCCGGGCAACATTTATAAAAAATCCGCTGCCCGTAATATTGCATGGATCAAGCTTATCACAAAAGGGGAAAGTGCCTACCGGGACGCAATCAAGCAAGTCAACCGCTTCAATTCCGGCCACGCAGGAGCCGACAAGGCAGCTCAACGTGAATATGAAGCGAATCAGCCGCCCGGTAAAGCCTTGCTGGAAGTTCGCCTGCTCTTTGACGGGGGGTATTATATGCAAGCATTGGAAACCTTACTGAGTTATAAACCGTCAAAGACATACCGCTCTGAAAAAGATGCTTTGGAATTCACCTATCGTCTGGGCAGGATCTATGATAAGCTTGAGGTTCATCATAAGGCTATAAATTATTACCGCATCACCATAAAACAGGCTGAGGATAAGCCCTGGTATTTTGCTGCCAATGCAGCTTTACAACTAGGGAAGATCTATCTGGATAAAGGAAAAACGAAAGCGGCGCGGGAAATGTTTGAAAAATGTCTTAGCATGAACCCGGATACCTATAAAGACGGAATTCATCAAAAGGCCAAAGCTTTTCTACAACAGACCAAATCGTGATCCCTGCTATGCACGGGAATTAAGGTTGCGCTTAGCTGTGAAGCCTTTTCTATATTAAAGCCTGAGACCCAAAGTTAAAACCAAACGATTCGAATTATAGGTATTGTTTGCGGCCTGCACATATTCCGGACTATACAAATAATAATCCTCCTGATACTCCTCAATGATATAGGCCAGATCCACATAATACTGTTTCTCACGTAATCCTAATCCAAACGTATAATATGTTCTTTCACCATCATTGATATCGCCGGCAAAGGGACTTCCATAAATTGCATAACCTCCACGTATTTGAATTGGCTTAAGGTTTGCTTCAGCCCCGAATTTTATATTATGCGCTTCGGTATATTTGGCTTTTATCGCATCATTATCATCTTTAAAATCGCGCACGTAGGGAGTAGAGACATTCGTTTCATCACTAAGTTTAGCTTTGGAATAGTCTACATATTCATATTCGGCAGAAAGAAATCCAAACTTGCCGATTATAATGGCGATATCTCCCAGGGCTTTCATAGGGGTTATTAAGCGATAATCGAATTCACCACTGGCTTCTACATTGGTTTCATTAAACTCATTGTCCTCGAAACGAGAAGTCATATACCGCGCATATTCCTCCTTTAATGAATAAAAGGTGGGTGTATGCACAGCCCCACCCAGGCGGACCCATTTTACCGGGCGGGCAATGATCCCGAATTTAAAATTAACGCCCGAGCCTATTGTAGTTATTTCCTCATCCAGAGCGAAAGACCTGAACATATTTATGCTATCCCGCTGATCTGTCTCTGCATGCCGGGACGTCATGGAATAATTCACAATAGGAAGCCCGATGGTCATTCCTGCATAAATAATATCTTCAAAATTCCCCCCAAAAGAAAAGGTCATCTCATTGATACCTCCCTTTTCTTCTATGCTTTTCCGCTGGTTGATCTCCCCGGCAGGGGCATCCACTATATACTGATTGCTTAAGGAATCAAAATACAATAAATTAGCTCTGTTGGCCAACTCGGTATCATAAAAGCTAAGTTCACTTTCCGCATTGGCTTTATCCATATATTCGGTCATCAGGGAAGATTCATGATTAAACCCTTCAATTTCGGTACGTTGGTTAAAATCGTTTAACTTATTAAAGCCGAAACCAAATTGCACATTTTTCCAGCTGCTGTTTTTATTTTCCATATTCAGGATCACTCCGATTCCGGGAAAATTAAAAGCATACTTAATATCTTCACTTGTTTGGCCATAATAGAGGCTTTCCACATTTTGATAGTAGAATGAAGGAGATATCACAAATTCTGATGATTTATAAAGTCCTATTCCTCCGGGATTTGAGCTTAAGACAGACAAATCGGCTCCGGCTGCGCCAAAAGCTCCTCCAACAGCCATACTGCGGGCTGTTCCCCCAAAGCCAAAATAGGAAAAGCGCAGGGCATCCACATCATACTGGGCATAACCTTTTGTAAAGAAACTCAGGCCTATTAATATACAAGCTAATATACTTATTTTTTTTATCATTGTTATATAATTTGGTTTTTAAATAAGAAGCTTTCCTTGCTTTGGTTTTATAAAGAGCGATAAATGCTTCTTTTATTTAACAATACATTAATCCTATCGTTTTATTTTCCCGGTTTATCTTCTCCCCCCTGATTTTGAAGAGGAACTGCTTCGGGACCTGGAGCGAGACCCGGAACTACTTCCGGAGCTACTCCGCGAGCTGCTGCTTCTTGATCGTGAGTAGCTGGAGCTGCTTCGGGAGCTACTACTACTTTTTCTTACACTTTGGCTTC
>JAWOBQ010000345.1:0-13182 GCA_046484255.1 Bacteroidales bacterium
CTGAACACAGATGCCGGGCCGGATTTTTCCAATGCACGCATCCGTATTGGAGAGACCACCTGGGCCGGGAATATTGAATTACATATAAGGTCTTCCGACTGGTATCTTCATGGCCATGACAAGGATAAGGCATATGACAATGTGATTTTGCATGTGGTAATGGAAAACGACAGGGATGTTTTCCGTTTAAATGGGGAGAAGGTTCCGGTAGTAAGCCTCAAAGGGAAGTACGATAAATCCATAGAAAACCGTTATCGAATGTTTATGCAGAGCCGGAACTGGATTGCCTGTCAAAGCGAGTGTTTGCGTGTAAGGCCCGTTATACTGCTTAACTGGCTGGAGCGTATGGCTATAGAGCGTTTGGAAGACCGCTCCATACGGATACATAATTATTTACAAGACACGCAATATGATTGGGAACAGGCTTATTTCCAAATGTTATGCCGGAATTTTGGGTTTAAAACCAATACTGAACCTTTTGAAATGCTGGGCAGGCAAATTCCCTTAAAGTTAATTCGCCGCAACAGCTGGACTGCTCAACAAACCGAGGCTATATTGTTTGGGCAGGCAGGTTTTTTGACCGAAAAGCACTACAATTCATATCATGAAAAGCTTCGTTTGGCGTATGAAGGGATAAAGGCGAAGTATCAGCTTATGCCTTTACCCGGGCATATCTGGAAATTTATGCGTTTAAGGCCGGCCAATTTTCCGACTGTGCGTATTGCTCAATTGGCTGCGATCCTTCAACAGTCACCTCATCTTCTGCGGCCTGTGCTGGAGGCTGAAAATCTGCAGGAAATCAAGACGCTCTATAATGTCACGGCTTCAGACTACTGGATTACACACTATCATTTTAACAAACCCCAAACGCGCTCCGTGGCTCCCAAAAAACTTGGCAATACGGCCATAGAGCTTATCCTTATTAATACGGCCATACCTTTTCTCTTTGTTTACGGGAAGTTTCATAACAAACCGGTGTATCAGGATAAAGCCCTGGATTGGCTAATGCAACTGCCCGCCGAAAAAAACCATATCACAAAAAAATACCGCCAACGAAATTTTCCCTGCGAACACGCTTTGCATTCCCAGGCACTGTTGCAGCTAAGACATCACTATTGCAGCAAGAAAAAGTGCTTGCAGTGTCATATCGGACATGCCCTTTTATCCGGTGCCAGCAGTTAAATAGTGGTTGTCCATAATGTCCGATATCTGCGTTACGCTTGCCTGAAAATTGCTCATTTACCTGAGTAAGCTGCGCATTTCCGGGCTGCGCAAGCCTTGTAAATGGAACCTTCTGAACGGAGACATGATCACTAAGACACCTTGTCCACTTTATAGACAGACTTTAAATAATGCAAAATGATTGCTTTAACCAATGATTTTTCCGATTTTTGCAACACACAAAACAAAAATCCGGGATTATGAGCAACAAGCTACCAGTGAGAGATAGTTTCAGCAGCAAGTTTGGTGTTATTGCAGCAGCAGCCGGCTCGGCTGTCGGGTTGGGCAATATTTGGCGTTTTCCATATGTGGCCGGAGAAAATGGAGGGGGTGCCTTTTTGTTGATCTATATTATTTTTATTTCTGTTATCGGGGTATCGGTGATGCTATCTGAATTTGCCATAGGTCGTAAAGCCCAACGAAATGTGTTTGGCAGCTTCAAAAAGCTGGCCCCCGGAAAGCCCTGGTTTCTCGTTGGCTTTATGGGCGTGGTTGCGGCTTTTGTTATTCTTTCTTTTTACAGTGCTGTAGCCGGCTGGACTCTCGAATATACGTATAACTCATTAATGAACAGTTTTCAGGGGAAAAATCCGGCCGAAATTGAATCCATGTTTGATAATTTTCGCGCGAATTCCTGGCGGCCTGCTATGTGGCTGCTTTTGTTTATGATCGTTACCGCCCTGATTGTCTGGGCAGGCGTAAAAAATGGGATCGAACGATATGCCAGGGTGTTAATGCCTGTTTTATTCCTTTTGATCATTATCCTGGGCATCCGTTCCATAACTTTGGACGGGGCTATGGAAGGCCTGAAATTTTTATTTAAGCCCGATTTTTCTAAACTCTCGACAAACAGCATACTGGAAGCCCTGGGGCAGGCATTCTTTTCCCTGAGCATTGGAATGGGCGCGCTGATCACCTATGGCTCTTATATCAGTAAAAAAGAAAACTTAAGTTTATCTGCCATACAAGTAACGTTTACAGATGCTGTGGTAGCAATCCTGGCAGGGATAGCTATTTTTCCGGCAGTTTTTGCCTTTGGCATTGAACCGGGCTCCGGGCCCGGCCTGGTGTTTGTCACCCTGCCCAATATTTTTATCCAGATGCCGGGTGGATATTTCTTTGCCGTGCTGTTCTTTACTCTGTTAATAGTAGCTGCATTAACATCCTCCATCTCTGTGCTGGAAGTGGTGGTCGCATATTTCTCGGAAGAATTTAATATAAGCCGCTCCAAAGCTACTGTTCTGGGCTCCGTTACCATCACCGCTCTCGGCCTTGTCTGTGCCATGTCGTGGGGGGCTACCAAAACATGGACGATCTTTGGCTTAACCACTTTTGAATGTATGGATTGGTTGTCAGCTAATCTGTTGCTCCCGCTGGGTGGATTCTTTATCGTGATCTTTGTGGGCTGGGTGTTAGGAGCTGAAAAAATGAAAGATGAAATTTCCAACCAGGGGCAACTTAACGTCAGGCTTTTTGCCTTCTATGATTTTATTGTGAAATTTATTGCGCCAATCGCAATTGCCATTGTCTTTATGGATAGCATTGGGTTGTTGAATTTATAAAATAGGTTTAATGGCTCTGTTCTCCTGTTGATTGTTTTGAAAATCAGTAGTCTTTGTTATAAAATCAATGAGCCGCAATAAATGTGGTGTTTGAGGCGTGAACACTGGACGGGTTTCAGAGGACAAGGGATCCTGCTATGATATCATTTTCCGTTGATTTTTTTTCCCCGCCTTCGATAAAAGTTATAATTTTGCCCTCTTGTGAACGATATATTACAAAATTTAAATCAAACTCAGCAAGAAGCTGTTAAGCAAACCCATGGGCCGGTAATGGTAGTTGCCGGTGCCGGATCGGGGAAGACGCGTGTATTGACATACCGCGTGGCGTATATGATACGGGAGGGAATAGATCCCTTTAACATTTTAGCACTTACTTTTACCAATAAGGCAGCCCGGGAAATGAAAGGGCGTATATCCCAGATGGTAGGGGGCTCGGATGCCAAAAGTGTATGGATGGGTACATTCCATTCCGTGTTTGCCCGGGTTCTTCGCGCCGAAGGAAAACACCTGGGCTATCCGTCTAATTATACTATCTATGATGTGGATGATGCTAAGCGGTTAATACGCAGCATTGTTAAAGATATGAATCTGGATGCGAAGACGTATCCGCCCGGGCAAGTCTTGCACCGTATATCTTCAGCCAAATCCAACCTTATATCCCATCAGGAGTACAATACCAATACAGAGCTTACAAACCAGGACCGGCTTGCAGGAAAGCCTTACATCGGAGAGATATTTACTCGTTATAACCGGAGGCTGAAAAAATCTGCAGCTATGGATTTTGATGACCTGTTGTTTAATATGAATGTGCTGCTTAGAGACTTTCCGGAAGTATTATATAAATACCAAAAACGGTTTAAATATATCCTTGTGGATGAGTATCAGGATACAAACCATGCGCAATACCTGATCGTAAAAAAACTTGCCGCCGACAATGAAAATATATGTGTGGTAGGTGATGATGCTCAAAGCATTTATGCCTTTCGCGGAGCGAACATTGAAAATATTTTAAACTTTCAGCGGGACTATCCCGATCTGAACATATTTAAGCTGGAGCAAAATTACCGCTCTACGAAAAATATCGTTAATGCTGCTAACAGCATCATTGTACATAACAAAGACCAGATCCAAAAATCGGTTTGGACGGAAAACCTGAGCGGGGAGAAGATATATTTGGTTGAAAATGCTACCGACCAGCAGGAAGGGAAGCAGATCGCTTCGGCTATTTTGGCGCTTGTTCAAAATGAGAATGCTCCATACTCTGATTTTGGTGTTTTGTATCGTACCAATGCGCAATCACGAGCTATAGAAGAGTCGTTGCGAGAAAAAAACATTCCATACCGGATCTTTGGAGGGCTCTCATTTTATCAACGTAAAGAGATAAAAGACTTGTTGGCTTATTTCAGGTTGGTGGTCAACTATGAAGACCAGGAAGCTTTAACACGGATCATCAATTTTCCGGTGCGGGGGATAGGCAATACCACTTTGGAACGCCTGATGGTGGAGGCCGACAGGCAAGGTGTTTCGGTTTGGGAAGTATGTGCTAATATTGATAGATGCCAGGCTAAGCTCAACTCGGGAGTACGTGCGCGCATTGATAATTTTGCCACCATGATCAAAAGCTTCCGCAGTGAACTCTATAAAAAAGATGCTTATGAGCTGGCTAAACGGATAGCTCATGAAAGCGGGATTATGAAGTTTCACCGGGAAGACCAGACACAAGAAGGGATCAACCGGCTTCAGAATCTGGAAGAGCTGCTTAACGCCATTAGCGGTTATGTGGATGCGGAGGAAGAAGATGCTCCCGGAGGAATCCTTACGGTGCCTGTTGAGCAGGAAGAGAATACCGGAAAAGATGAGTTGAGAAGCCTGGACAAATATATGGAGAATATCGCTTTGCTTACCGATGCAGATCAGGGAGATAATGACCTCAATAAGGTCTCGCTGATGACAGTCCATGGGGCTAAAGGCCTTGAGTTTCCCTATGTGTTTGTCGCCGGCCTGGAAGAAAATCTGTTCCCCTCTATCCAGGCTATGGGAACACGGGCCGATCTGGAAGAAGAACGGCGACTGTTTTATGTGGCTGTTACGCGCGCGAAAAAGAAACTCTGGCTTACATACGCGGAAACAAGAAGGCGATATGGGAATGTTGTTTTTTCCGAACCCTCCCGCTTTATTGATGAGGTGGACCCGCAGTTTGTGGTGGATAATACGGCCAAATCAAACGCTCCGGGAATAGATGCATTTGAAAAACGTAAGGCCCAAATGGGATTTGACCACGAATTTCATAAACCCAAACTTAAAAAGATCGAAAATAGCAGTCCGGAACAAAAGACAATACAAACACCCTCAAATATCGATGAAATAACAGAAGGAGCACAGGTGGAGCATAGTAAATTCGGGAAAGGACAGGTGATCACTCTGGAAGGAAGTGGTGACAATAAAAAAGCTATTGTTGATTTTGACTCCTTTGGCAAAAAACAACTGCTGTTGAAATTTGCAAAACTTAAACGCCTCGATTAATTCAGACGCGGAATAGAATTTTTATTATTTTTGTACGTTCATTATTATGGAAATCTGGCCCTCCTTTGATATTAAATAATGTAGTTATTATCCCAGATTTTTTTTCAAAACTTTTATTTATGGATTATAATACACAACGTGAAAAACTTTTGATACCGGAATATGGAAGAAATATCCAAAAAATGGTTCATGCATTGAATGATGAGCCCGACCGGGAAAAGCGAACAGAAATGGCTAAGGTTATTGTTAAAATAATGGGGCAGGTACGTCAAACAAAAGATAAAGAGAATGGGGGCGACTTTCAACAAAAACTTTGGGATCATCTTCATATTATCTCGAACTTTACCCTGGATGTGGACAGTCCTTATCCCCCTCCTCCGAAAGAAATACTAACGCGTAAACCCAATAAGATAAAGAGGGAAAAAGAACCTATCCGGTACCGGTATTTCGGACGTAATATTCAAAAGATCATTTCAAAAGTGGCTGAACTGGAAGAAGGAGAGCAAAAAGAGATCCTGATCAGTACGCTGGCGAATCATTTGAAAAAATTGTTTCTTACCTGGAACAAGGAATCTGTGGATGATGAAATTATTTTTAAACAGATCAAACAGCTTTCCGATGGAAAAATAGAACTTACCGATGAAACCAAGCTTAATGAAACACATGATATTCTTGCCCGTGCAGCAATAAAAAAGCGACGGGGAAGCAATAAGACTCATCAAAAGCATCATAAAGGCAACAATCGCCGAAAACGATATTGAGAATTAACAAAAATACGTTGATAAAAAGCCGGTACTTTCTTAGTGATTGCCGGCTTTTTTGATTATTTTTATGCAGGTGGTAAATGCAGGGAATGATGCGTTGATTCGATAATGAGAGAGTGAGAGGATGAATTGAACGAACGAAGCGACGTAAGCGACTTAAGAGAACGAAGAGACTGAGAGAAAAAGCGAACAAAGAACCCCGTTAAATCTGCTCCTAAGGTCGCATTTAACGGTTTACCCCGTTGAATTGCGACAGCAATATTCAATCGGGGGGCAAGCAAGGAACAAAGAACAAGGAACAAAAATTTTGAACATATGAGAACTTTTGAAATAACGGGAGGAAGGACATTATCGGGGGATATTAAGCCTCAGGGGGCGAAGAATGAGGCTTTGCAGGTAATCAGTGCGTGCTTGTTAAGCGCGGAGCGTATAATTATTGATAATGTTCCGGATATCCGTGATGTGAACAATCTCATTGCTTTGCTACAAGCCATAGGGGTTGAGGTAGAGCAGTTATCCGGGGAGAAATATGCATTTACAGCCAGGGAGGTAGATTTGGAGTATTTGACTACGGAGGAGTTTCGTGATCGTGCCGTTAGTTTACGGGGTTCGGTGATGATTTTGGGTCCTTTGTTGGGTCGTTATGGGAAAGCCTATGTTCCTCGTCCCGGAGGTGATAAGATCGGTCGTCGCCGATTGGACACGCATTTTCTGGGTATGGAGAAGCTGGGTGCAACCATAGAAGTGCAGAACGACAATAACTTTAAAGTTTACACAAAAAAAGGCCTGAAAGGAGCCTATATGTTGCTGGATGAAGCTTCTGTTACGGGGACCGCAAATATTCTGATGGCTGCCGTTTTGGCTAAAGGGACAACCACGATCTTTAATGCTGCTTGTGAACCCTATCTTTTGCAGCTTAGCCGCATGCTCAATAAAATGGGTGCCAGAATTTCAGGTATTGGTTCAAACCTGCTCACCATCGAAGGAGTGGAAGAACTTCATGGGTGCGAACATCGGATGCTTCCCGATATGATTGAAGTGGGCAGCTTTATCGGAATGGCTGCCATGACAAATTCTGCTGTTACGATCAAAGAAGTGCATCTGAAAAGCCTGGGGCTGATCCCTGAAGTCTTTCGGCGCATGGGGATTACTATAATAGAACAAGGAGATGACCTGATCATTCCTGCACAAGATCATTATGAGATCGAATCCTTTATGGATGGCTCTATTCTCACCATTGCCGATGCTCCCTGGCCGGGGTTTACGCCCGATCTAATCAGTGTTGTGTTGGTTGTGGCGACGCAAGCCAGGGGAAGTGTGCTTGTACATCAGAAAATGTTTGAAAGCCGTTTGTTCTTCGTAGATAAATTGATTGATATGGGTGCCAAGATCATCCTTTGCGACCCGCACCGGGCCACGGTGATTGGCCATGACCGTAAGATCCCGCTTAAAGGCATTCAAATGGTATCACCGGACATCAGAGCTGGTGTAGCCCTGCTTATAGCTGCACTTTCTGCCCGGGGAACCTCGGTGATCCATAATATTGAGCAGATCGACCGCGGATACCAGTATATCGATAAACGCCTCAAGGCATTAGGAGCACAAATTATCAGGCGTTAAGCAGCTCTGCCATTTTGTCCAGCTTTATTTGGTTAAAACGACTATTGATACTGTAGAAATGTTAATTTTGCAGCCCGAATGGAAGTTGGCAGGCAATTTGTGTGTGCTGGGACTACAACAGAGAAAAATAATATATATATGATAAAACAGAATAAAAACCAAAATAACAGGACGGAAGATCCCCGGGATGCACAGGAAAAGCGGGAAGATCCGAATCAAAGGGAGGAGAACAGACAAGAAAACGCTGCGTTTGAAGATAATCCGGGAGATGAGCAGGAAAATACAGCACAAGAAGAGCCGGAACAAGAGGACAATGAGCAAGCTGAAGATAACCACAACGAGACAAAAGAAGGGGATAGCAATAAGGCATCAAACCTTCAGAAAGAGTATGATGAGTTATCCGATAAACATTTAAGGCTTTTTTCCGAGTTTGATAACTTCCGTAAGCGGACGATGCGTGAGAAGTCTGATCTGATGAAAACGGCATCAGGAGAACTGATCAAGGAAATGTTGCCGTTGCTGGACGATATGGAAAGAGCTTTGGAGGCTATTCCTGAAGATCAGAAAGAGGCACATAAGGGGATGGAGTTGATATATAATAAGTTGAAAGGCATATTAAAAAACAGAGGCCTGAAGGAAATGGATGCCAAAGGAAAACCATTTGATACGGATTATCATGAAGCCATCACGCAAATTCCTGCTCCTAAGGAAAGCCTGAAGGGGAAGGTAGTGGAAGTTGTGGAAAAGGGCTATTTTTTGCATGATAAAGTCTTGCGGTTTGCAAAAGTGGTAGTAGGAAAATAATATTTAGAGGTATATATGGCACAAAGGGATTATTATGAAATACTGGAGGTTTCCAGGGATGCGAGTGCAGAGGAGATCAAAAAGGCATATCGTAAGAAAGCATTGAAGTTTCATCCTGACCATAATCCGGAAGACGCCGGATCAGAAAAGAAATTTAAAGAGGCTGCAGAAGCCTATGAGGTATTGCGGGATCCCGATAAGCGTAGTCGCTATGATCAGTTTGGCCACGCAGGAGTGAAGAATGGTGCTGCCGGTAGTGGTTTTGGCGGAGGGATGTCTATGGATGATATTTTTAGCCAGTTTGGCGATATCTTTGAAGAGTTTGGATTTGGCGGGGGAGGCGGGTTTGGCGGTTCGGCCCGTGGGGGAGGCCGGCGGAGGCGTGTAAACCGGGGGACAAACCTGCGGGTAAAAGTGAAGCTGAGCCTGGAAGAGATCACCAATGGAGTGAATAAAAAACTGAGGGTTAAAAAGTATATGACATGCCATTCCTGTGATGGCACCGGAGCAAAAAATGCCGGCGCTTTTCAGAATTGCACTACCTGTAATGGAATGGGGCAGGTAACACAGCTTACAAATACTTTCCTGGGGCAAATGCAAACCACAAGTACGTGCCCTTCATGTGGAGGAGAAGGAAAAATTATCTCGGAAAAATGTCCGGAATGTAATGGAAATGGTATAGTGAAAGGGGAAGATGTGATCTCTGTTGATATTCCCCCGGGCGTAGAAGATGGAATGCAACTTTCCCTGTCCGGAAAAGGAAATGCCGCTGCCAGAGGAGGTTTGCCGGGTGACTTGATTATACTCGTGCAACAAAAAGAGCATGAAAACCTTATCCGTGATGGGAATAATTTGTTGTATAACTTGTATATCAGTTTTCCCGAGGCTGTAATGGGCACAACCGTCAACGTGCCTACCATCGATGGAAAAGCAAAAGTTAAGATCGAGCCCGGAACACAGCCGGGGAGGATACTCAGATTGCGTAACAAAGGAATACCAAGCCTTCAGCGAAAGACGCGGGGCGATCAGCTGATCAATGTCAATATATGGACTCCGCAGGAAGTTAGCAAAGAAGAAAAAGAAATGTTGGAAAAAATGAAAAAATCCGGTAACTTTACACCAGATCCCGGGGTAAAAGAACGTAGCTTTTTTGACAAAATGCGTGAATATTTTGGTGGCTGACAAGCTGTTTCAGAATGTAAAATCGCCGGCAGCGGGGGTTTTGGATGGTTAAGATTTATTGAATATTATGAACATACTCGAAGCGAAGGATATTGTTAAGGACTTTTCCAACCATCGTGCGCTGGATCATGTCAGCCTGGACATTCCCGAACAAAGTGTTTTTGGCTTACTGGGCCCCAACGGAGCCGGAAAAACGACCCTGATCCGTATCATAAACCAGATCACCGGCCCGGATACAGGAAGCATTAGCTTTAAAGGCGAAAAACTGAAAAGGCACCATGTAGACCGGATCGGCTACTTGCCTGAAGAACGCGGCCTGTACCGGAAAATGAAAGTTGGGGAGATGGCCCTGTATTTGGCACAACTTAAAGGATTGTCCAGAGTGCAAGCTATGGAAAAACTGGAGCACTGGTTTACAAAGTTTGATATTATATCCTGGTGGGGCCGTAAAGTGGAAGAATTGTCTAAGGGTATGCAGCAGAAGATACAGTTTATTATCACCATTATTCATGATCCTGAACTACTTATCTTTGATGAGCCGTTTTCAGGATTTGACCCCATTAACCAGTCTTTGCTGAAAGAAGAGATCCTGCAACAAAAACAGCGGGGGGCGTCTGTTATCTTCTCTACCCATAATATGGCCTCTGTGGAAGAGATCTGTGACGAGATCGCTCTGATCCATAAATCCCGGGTGATCTTGCAGGGAAATGTTCATACGCTTAGAGAATCTTATAAGACCAATGAGTTTGACGTGGAGATCCAAAACTGCCGGGGGGATATTGCCCGGATCAGTGGGGATGGCCTGGAGATATGCCGGCAGGAAACTAAAAACGGCCTGATCAGTGTGCGGCTAAGACTTTCTGAACATTTAACGACTAACGATTTGATAGAGCGACTGATCCGGTGTGGGGAAATTAAAAGCTTTCAGGAAGTATTGCCTTCCATGAATGATGTTTTTATCAGAAATGTAACGGAGATCCCGGATAAATAATAAACAGCCATGAGTAAAGTATCCTTGATTATAAAGCGTGAGTATATATCACGTGTGCGCAAGAAATCATTTTTGGTAATGACCATCCTGGGCCCTTTGCTTTTTGCTGCGCTGATGGTATTGCCGGCTTATCTGTCTACGAAAACGGATAAAACAAACCTGGTAAATGTGGTTGATGAAACGGGCATGTATTATAAAAGCATGAAGAACAGCTCTTCCGTTAAGTTTCAGTACCTGGATATGGAGATCACCGAAGCGCAACAGGCGCTGAAAACGGATACGGCTGATGCTTTGCTGTATATCCCGCTAACCGAAAGCAGTAGTAAAGGGAAAGGTATTATGTTCTACCGGAATAATCAGCCCAGTTTAATGGTGCAGGAACATGTGAAAAAAGAGATGAACGACCGTCTGGAAAGGGAACTGATCCGCTCTGAACTTGGTATCGATCCGGCCGTGATCAAAGGGATTAACCCGGGTGTAGAACTGACGACTACAAATGTGGAAACGGGAAAAACCAGCGTGGCCATGTTAACTACCGGCCTGGGTTTTTTTGGGGGTATCCTGATATACTTTTTTATTTTTATCTTTGGTTCCCAGGTGATGCGTGGGGTGCTGGAAGAGAAAACAAGCCGCATTGTGGAGGTTATTGTTTCTTCGGTACGCCCGTTTCAGCTTATGATGGGGAAAATCTCCGGAGTAGCATTGGTAGGACTCACGCAGTTTTTGCTATGGATCGTCTTAACCTTTCTGATTCTCACCGGCGTGAAACTTGCCAATCCCGGTATTTTAGACCCCACCGGGGGGCAGGAAAAGGTGGTCAGGCAAACCGGGAAAATATTACCGGAAGGAAATCAGGAAAAAATCTCCGATGATACCTTTAATTCCGATAAAGGATTTGCGGCTTTTGCCGCCGGCTTGCAGTCGATCAATGTTCCCCTGATGCTCGGTGCATTTGTGTTTTATTTCTTGTTTGGATATTTATTATATGGTGCGCTGTTTGCCGCTATTGGATCGGCTGTGGATAATGAATCAGATACACAGCAGTTTATGCTTCCGGTCACGATACCCCTGCTCCTGGCCATTATCATGTCTACCTTTATTGCTCAAAGTCCCTCAGGAGCTGTGGCCTTCTGGTTCTCTGTTATCCCCTTCACATCCCCCGTGGTTATGATGATGCGTATCCCTTTTGGCGTGCCGGTATGGGAAGTGGCCCTGTCTATGGGCTTGCTGGTTATTACTTTCCTGGCCGCCGTTTGGATTGCCGGAAAGATCTATCGCACCGGAATACTGATGTATGGCAAAAAAGTAAATTACAGAGAACTTTGGAAGTGGATACGTTATAGTAATTAGTGTTTGTCCAGAATGTCCGATATCTGCGTTATGCTCGTATGTAAAACAGTCATTTACCAGAGTAAAATCCTTGATTTTGATTGTATTCTAAGCTCATGATAAATACGGAGTATGCGAACCGCTTATAAAAAAAATGAGTAGCATATCGCGGCTACTCATGTGTCCTTGAATTGAGGATCTCTAATTGTTTTTTGCGGTTCCTGAAACTAGCGGTGGTTAAACCGCAGGCTTAGCCCCATGTTTATTATGGATAATGATCCATACCCTGCTTCCGTGTAAATACCTATAACATCATTCAGGTAATACCGCCCGCCGATATGTGCTCCGTAGCAAAGGCCATTGGATTCTTTAGGATCTCGCTGTTCAACGTCATCAATAGAAGAATATTCTGAATCTACCTTGCTGTATCCCAATGTCAAAGCTCCGTAAATGGAATAATTCATTGCTGAAGCAAAATGGTAATGTCCTGTTAAAGAAGGGGATAAATAGGTGTAGTCCCAGCTGTATTGTTTCCCACTGTAATCATTGGTAATGTCTTGGGAGCTTGCATATTCGATATTCAGTGCCAGCCCGATATTTTCTGTGATCCCATATTCAAAGGAAAGTGAAGTATTCGGCATTTTGGTGTCTCCCTGAAGGCTTGATACCACACCGGTACCGGCACTCAAATTCATATACCCAAGGTCATAATGCTGTGCTTTTACTGTAAACCCGCATATTAAAGCCAGGAATACAATGGTATAGATCTTTTTCATAGGTTAACGTTTAAAATTTTTTATGGAAAATGAGTTCAAAAGTAATAATATTTTTTATAGCTATTGTAGATAGCCGAAATTTTAAAATGAATGAGTCCGGTCTAAAAACACTAAATGTATCCCAGCCGCTAAAGATCAGCTTTACCCCATCCCTAAAGGGTGGCTGATTTTCAGCGGCTTCACCCTTTAGGGTTCGGGGTAAACCGCTAAAAATCAAATGTGCTCCTTTTAGACCGGACTCATGAATACATGCACCCATAATGCCGTGCCTATACATATTCCCGTTCCTGCGGCCTTGCTATCCGTATTCTCATGGCTTCGGGAGTATTATAAAACAGTTGGTAATTATTTTAGAAAGACAGGATTGCTTTTTTGATTTTGGACAAGGCTTCGCGCAATTCTTTTTCCGT
>JAWOBQ010000363.1:0-5798 GCA_046484255.1 Bacteroidales bacterium
GAGCCCGGGATGAAAATGTTTAGCGGCAGTGATATATGACACCCGTGTATCAACCGATTTCCCGTCTTTGAATATGGCAGGCGTGGAGGAGGTGTAGCCAATGAATTGGATATTGCTTAATTCAATTTCCTTAAGCATCCTCAACAAATGTTCCCGTATCTGTCCCTTATGAATAGTATAATCTGTGTGAAGGATCCGGTTATGCTCATCAATCAATGCAATACCTATCGCCACAGAACCTATATCAATTCCCAAAAAGCTCATTTTCATAAAAGCCCTCCTTCTAAAAATAGATTAACTAAAGGACCATTTTTAAAGTCCTAAATGGAGTCACTCGGATAATTTGGTCAATGTAAGAAAAATTTGAGCAATGACAATAATTTGAGCAAGAAAATAGATTAAATTCCCTTCTCTAAAAAATTAAAGTCATTACCACGCCTGTTAATCCATAGATTTACTAACCTGAGCAGCAATGAAATCCGCTTTCCATTGTGGAGTTATAAAATAAGGGTTTGTGGTATTGACGAACTACAAGCTTTTTCATAAGCGTAATATTTTGGTTTAGATTGCGGGATAAACATGTGTGAGATAATGGTCTATTGCCAACCATACAAAAAGGCCTGCGTATGGTATATAAACATAAAGCAACATATAGTGAGCATCTGTTAGCTCTATATCCTTTTGAAAGAAGAATGTAAGCATATAAAGAGGGAATATACAACCGAGGGTAATAAACCATACCGGGTCTATTAATCCTGGTATCGTCAAAACAAGGGCTAACATGGTTAACATACGATGCATAAACCCAAGTCCACGTAATAAATAAGATGCTAATTTTTTAATCATTGTATTTTAAGTCTTAATCCTTGTTTTCATGGATAATGCTCTGTGAGAAGAACAAAATTGAGGGACGTAGGTTCAATGGCCAAAAGTCTTAATCCTTGTTTTCGTGGATAATGCTCTGTGAGTTTATCTGCTCCTGCTCATTTTCCAGGCTCTGATATTTCTTATAATTATGCTGATTAAGTGCAATCCAATTTCGGATGGAATATTTCCATTTTTTATCCCACACTTGCATTGTAAACGAATTTAATCGCAAATCATCAATGGACATATCAAGGTTTCGTCCACTTATTTGTATATCCCAAATCTTATTCTCAAAAAAATGATGTATCTCATCCACCCCCTCTTCCAAACACATGATAACCGGTTTTTGAGCAATCGTCTTATATTGAATTAAAGGATACCCATAGTTAAATCCTTTGTCTCCACGATGATTATGAAACAATACACTCTCTCGCCCTGCCTTTTCAGCTATTGCGCCACGAAAAGCCGGTATTTCGTATGATTTAATTAGTGAATTGAATGTCACCTTTAATAATCGAATTCGCTTCATTTAACCCTCTCCGCTTTTAGCCTGTAATACAACTATTTATAAGTTTTATGTAAAATTAAGGAAATAAAAGGAGAATAAAAAATTGTAAGCGAAAAAATTTATCATAATATTGAAAAATAGAAAAGATGTGTTGATGTAATTAAAGATTCCATATTCACAATTAAACCGCTTATAGCTTTTATAGTTTAATCATTTCCTGTATGCTAACTGTTTTGTCAATCTGAGAAAATATAAACCTAAAATATAGGTTAGTTGTAAAATTTAATCATAGAAACCTCCATGGCGAAATTTTTTCGACACACAGGAGAATGATTAAATGCGAAGAGCGAGAAGGCGTTGAGGCGAGGAGGCGTTTGCTGCCAGGCTCAAACGCAAATTGAAAATTCCGAAGACTTTGAAAAAATTTCCTGGGAAGAACTTAACGATAATGCCATCCGTATGATAGGTAAAGACTGGATGCTGGTTACGGCCGGTGATCCGGAAGATTATAACATGATGACCGCCAGTTGGGGCAGTCTGGGCTGGCTCTGGCGAAAACCGGGAAGTCCTTTCGAAAATGGGTTCCGTGTCGGGACGCGAATTTGATAAGATGAATTACGAAAAACTAACTGCCCTGGTCACGGAAAACGGATCGGTGGCTTTTAAGCAAGCCGCCCTGGTGATAGAATGCAAAAAGCTATATGCCGACTCGTTAAGCAGATCATCCTTCATGCAGCCTGAACTTGCTAAAAAAGTGTATTTCGATGATGATTATTATACCATGTATGTGGGAGAAATTATCAATGTCTGGCGGAAAAAATAATATCTGCAGATTCGCAATAGTTAGGATTTTTTTTACAGCTAAAAAAACTGAACACAGATGACACGGGTTGTACAGATGTTCACTGACTATCTGTGTGCATCTGTCTGATCTGTGTTATCTGTGTTCAAAAAAATTCATTCCCGGTACCGTCAACAGAACCTTGATGATTTATCAATCGATTATTTTAATTTTTGTTATTTTCGTGAATACATCCTGCAGTTTGCAAAAGCATAAACAACAACCCTACGTATTATGATCATAAAAGTAAAAACAGGCCAGACCAATTCTTATCTTATCCACACACCTGACGGATATATTCTGGTTGATACGGGAACGGCTAATCAGACAAAGAAAGTGGAACGCGCATTAAAAAAAGCGGGAGCCGGTATAGAACAGATTAAACTGATCATTGTAACGCACGCTCACTACGATCATGTGGGCAGCTTGCAGGAGATAAAAAGAAAATCCGGTGCCTCCGTTTTAGTGCATGAAAAAGAAAAAAGACTACTGCAAGCGGGTAAAACAGATTTCCCGGCCGGCACATATTTTTTAACAAAACTACTGGCATCGGCAGGGAATTCTTTTATGCAGGGGAAATATAAACCCGTAGATGCCGATATAATAATGATCACAGACAACTACAGCTTGCAAGATTTCGGAATTGAAGGTGAGGTCATACACACGCCGGGACATACAGAAGGATCCATTAGTGTTTTCATTGAAGGAGAACATCTTATTTGCGGGGATACGTTTTTTAATGTTTTCCCCAATTCCGTTTACCCGCTTTTCGCCAATAACCAGACCCAACTACTGGAAACCTGGCAAAAAATTGAGCAACTTAATTGCAAAACATTCTATCCCGGTCATGGCAATGTTTTTAACAGACAAAAGTTTTTGAAAACACTAAAACGGAGAACGGAATAAATGACTGTTTAAAAACGAGCGTAACGCAGAAACCGGACATTATAGACAACCCCTGCTATTCAACTTTTCTTCCATAAAAGACATAATACCGGCGCCTTTTCTTTACCAGCTAAATATTGAATTTCCCATTAACCATAAAGAAAAATTGCAACCCCCAATCTTTTGGGGTTTCCTTCAATTTGGAGTCATGAGTCCAGTCTAAAAAGGCCATATTTGATTTTCAGCGGTTTACCCCGACCCCTAAAGGGTGAAGCCGCTGAAAATCAGCCACCCTTTAGGGATGGGGTAAAGCTGATCTTTAGCGGCTGGGATACATTTAGTGTTTTTAGACCGGACTCAGTCATTCAAATAATTCCGGTACTTTTTAAACCACCCTCATTTGTCTTTTTTGAAATTTTCTGCCAATTGCTCTGCCATAAAGGACAGAGCAATAAAAGGCAGAGCAATTTTACCTGTTTCCGGGCGTGGGCCGTAAGGGTAATGATAAGGCTTTATGATATATTTTTCAACACGTCCAGGGTAAGCTCCCAGAATTTTTCCACGGTCTTGATCTCCACGGCTTCATCGGGAGAGTGAGCGCCTTTAATGGTAGGGCCGTAAGAGATCATATCCAGGCCGGGATATTTCTCGCTGATAAGTCCACATTCCAGGCCGGCATGTATCGCCAGCACTTTTGGCGCCTCGCCGAACAGTTTTTCGTATGCCTTTGCCGTTATTTCTTTGATCTCGGATTCCGGGTTGGGTGTCCATCCGGGATATCCTGCCCCCTGCTCGACTTTTGCCCCAGCCAGTTGAAGCACAGCGGCCACGCGGTCGGCGATATTCTTCTTTGCTGATTCCACTGAGCTCCGCTGGCTTGTGGTAATATGGAAGTATCCGTTTTCCGTTTTCACAGCCGCCAAATTCGTAGAGGTTTCCACAAAGTTCTCTATATCCTGCGACCAGGCGATCACACCATGAGGCAAAGCATAAATCATATTAAGCAAAGCCTCTTGATATTCCCAACCCATAACCTGTGCCGGGCAGTCTACTCTTTCAATGTTCACCCATAAGCCCGGATCGCTGACATGCAACTCGCCCCTGACATCTTGTTCAAACTGCTTCACAAATTCCTGTATTTTTTTTTCACTGGCCTGCGGCAGTGCTGCCAGGGCCTGTCCTTCACGGGCAATGGCATTACGCAGGTTTCCCGCATCAAAAGATGCCAGGCGGACACCATAGTCATTTGCCAGGTTCCACATCAAACGGTTCATCACCTTAACAGCATTCGCACGGCCTTTATGGATGTCATCACCGGAATGCCCTCCTTTAAGACCACCTACCATAATCCGGGCCCCCAGATGCGTATCCGGCGCAGATTCCATTTCAAAAGCCAGCTCTCCCGACGTATCTTTCCCCCCGGCACAACCGATAAACAATTCCCCATCATCCTCTGAATCCAGGTTTAGCAGTATCTCACCCTTGAGCATCCCCTTTTCCAGCCCGAAAGCTCCGGTCATACCAGTTTCTTCATCCACAGTAAACAAGCACTCCAAAGGCGGATGATCAATATCCCCGGCCTCAAGCAAGGCCAACTGAGCCGCTATCCCTATGCCGTCGTCAGCGCCCAGGGTCGTTCCCTTAGCCCGTACCCAACCTTTGTCATCCACATAAGCAGTGATCGGATCCTTTTCAAAATCATGCTCCACATCATTATTCTTCTCACAAACCATATCAATATGGCTCTGCAGAATAACGGCCGGGGCATTTTCTTTTCCCGGAGTCCCGGGCTTGTTGATCAACAAATTGCCCACTTTATCCTGAATGCATTCCAGCTTGTGTGCTTTAGCAAAATCCATCAGGTAAGCAGAGATCTTCTCTTCCTTCTTTGAAGGACGCGGTATCTCCAATATCTCTTTAAAATACAACCAAATTCGCTTGGGTTCCAAATCTAATAATTCCTCGTTCATATTTCTGATCTTTTAATATTTATGTTTACATTTTTCTATATAGCTTTTTTCAAATCTTTATATTTTTTTGTTTTTGGTTGGTGAGTCCGGTCGAAAAAGGTCATATTTGATTTTTAGCGGCTTTTTGCCTCAACGCATCATTCCCTGCGCGCACCCCTGACCCCTAAAGGGGAAGCCCACCGCACACTGTCATACCCTTCCCGCAGTTCGCCTCCTTGCATTTAATCATCTTCCTGTGTGTCGAACGCTTCGGCATGGGTGTTTCATATGATCATTCCGCTGGCAAAACTAATGAAAAACCGTGAGATTCCGGATAAAGAGAATAATCCTCAGTGGTTATTCCCGGCGAATTTCTTAGAGCGGTTTTTTATCAGGATTTTATAAAGCACCGGCACCACGATCAGGGTTAGTATTGAAGAGACCAGCAAGCCCCCGATAATTGTCCAACCCATGGGCGCCCAAAGCATGCCCCCCCGAATGCTCAACGGCAACAAGCCGCCGATCGTTGTGAGCATAGTTAATACAATAGGCGTAAACCGCGTTTCGCCGGCTTTTCGCAAGGCTTCGGTAATTTCCAGCTTACCCTCCTGCCGGAGCTGATTGGTATAATCTACCAATATGATAGAGTTGTTGACCACAATCCCGATCAAACTGGCAAGCCCGATAAAGGCGGTAAAAGAAAACGTAAGTCCGGCCAGGAACAGCGCCCATATAGAACCGATAACGG
>JAWOBQ010000012.1:0-4205 GCA_046484255.1 Bacteroidales bacterium
CCTCCGCTATCGCTCCGGTTTGCTTGTTCGAAATGACAGGGTCTTTCATAATGCGCTGTCATTTCGAAAGAGTTTTTTCGGAGCGGAGCGGAGAAAAAACGTCCCGAAAGCTTTCGGGAGAGAAATCCCCATAATGCAACGCTTTTTATGCAGTTGTTTTGCCGGATAGCTGGGAAAAAATGAGAGTCTGAGCGAAGGCCCTTGCTTAAATCTGACGGCTCTCAATGAGCCGGAGGATTTACTTTTAAAAGTGAATGGGCCCGATTCACATAAACAACCATCGGTAAATAGGTCACCGTCGGTCGTTCCTTGCTGATGCAATAGTATAAAAAAATGAGTATATTTGGATCATAAATGAAAATTGTCCGATTAATTAGTGTTTGTCCATAATGTCCGATATCTGCGTTGTTGCTCAAATTTTAAATCCTCATATACGTTAGTATACTGCGGTTTAAAATTTTCGCACGCCTTGATCTCGAACATTATGAATCAAACACTCGACTTTATAGACAGATTCTAATTAGTGTTTGTCTATAATGTCCGATATCAAGGTTTACCCCGTTTTTATCGGGGCGTGCCCGCAATCAACTTAATCAACTCAATCAAAAAATCCTGAAAACAGGTGATTTATGCGCAGGTTTATTCACTCCATATGGGTAAAACTTTTTTATGTACTATTCGTCGTATGGGTCATGCTCCGTTTTTATGGTTCTGTTCCTGATGACTTATTCAGGGATCCCTCTTCCACTTTGGTAGAAAGCTGCGATGGGCGTTTATTAAGTGCGATCATTGCGGATGATATGCAATGGCGTTTTCCTGAACAGGAAACCGTTCCGGAAAAGTTTTCTGTTTGCCTGCGTGAATTTGAAGATCGTTATTTTCTGCATCATCCGGGTGTAAATCCCATATCGGTATGGCGAGCTTTGCTTCAAAACCTTCGGGCCGGGCATCGGGTAAGTGGTGCCAGCACGTTAAGCATGCAAACCATCCGGCTTTCACGCAAAGGCAAACCCCGGAACATAGTTCAAAAAGTGATCGAAAGCATTATGGCTTTGCGTCTGGAGATGAAATACAGCAAAGAGGAAATTCTTTGCCTGTATGTTTCGAATGCGCCGTTCGGGGGCAATGTAGTGGGTTTAGAAGCTGCTGCCTGGCGCTATTATGGTCGCCCGCCCTCTGCCCTGAGCTGGGGGGAATCGGCTACTATGGCTGTCTTACCCAATGCCCCGGGCCTAATATTCCCGGGGAGGAATAAAAAAGAACTCCGGGAAAAAAGAGACCGTCTGTTAAAGCAGTTATTCCATAAGAACTATATTGATACCTCTGACTACCACCTTTCATTGCAGGAACCCCTTCCCGGAGCTCCGCACAGCCTGCCGCAAAAGGCACCTCATCTACTGACACACTGCCTTAATGACGGCAAAAAAGGAGAACGGATCGTATCCACCCTGGATTATGATCTTCAAATCCAACTGGAGCAGATTGTATCTCATCATCAAACCCGCCTGGATAATAACGGCATTCAAAATATGGCCGTATTAATCATCAATAATAAAAAGAATCAGGTAGCCGCCTATACAGGCAATTCCATTTCCGGCGGCAATCATGAGATGATTGATATGATCTCTGCCCGCCGAAGCACCGGCAGCATCTTAAAGCCCTTTTTGTACGCCGGCATGCTTCAGCAGGGCAAATTACTTCCTGAGGCGCTGGTACGTGATGTTCCGTCCACGTATGGCAATTACCGTCCTTCCAACTTTAACAAGCAGTATAGCGGTGCTGTTCCTGCTTCCAGGGCGCTGAACCAATCCCTGAACGTTCCTTGCGTACATATGCTAAACAGCTATGGGGTTACGCCCTTTTACGAAAAGCTCAAACAGCTCGGCTTTAGTACGCTCAGGCATCCTCCCGGCCATTACGGGTTATCGCTGATCCTGGGCGGGGCTGAAGCTACATTATGGGATCTGACCAACGCTTACGCCTTGCTCTCCCAAACGCTATTATTTGATAGCCCGGAAAATTCCGCCAACCACCCGGCGCTATTTCAGGCAGGTTATGACAGCCTTCAAGGCCATGGTAAACCCATAAATTCTACTCTTCCTTTCCAGCCTTCAGCTGTCTGGTATACCCTAAAGGCCATTCAAAAAACCAACCGTCCTTCCTCCCATTCCGGCTGGCAAAACTTTTATTCTTCACCACAGGTAGCCTGGAAAACCGGTACCAGCCATGGTAATCGCGATGCCTGGGCTATAGGCATCACACCCGCTTATACCATAGGTGTATGGTGCGGAAATGCCGACGGTGAAGGCCGGGCCGAACTAACCGGGATCAAAGCTGCCGCCCCCGTCTTGTTTCACGTGTTCGACCTGCTTAAACCTCAGGGATGGTTTAAAAAACCCCTGGAAAATATGAAGAACGTTAAAGTATGTAGCCGAAGCGGCTTTAAAGCTTCTGGCATATGCCCCCAAACAAAATTTACTATGGCCCCGGAAAATGCCGCCAAAAGCCCCATATGCCCTTATCATAAAATCATACATCTGAATAAAAATGGAAATTTTCAGGTTAATGCCAACTGCACCCCAATCCAAAATATGACTACTGAAACATGGTTTGTACTGCCGCCTTTAATGGAAAAATATTACAAAACCTCAGACCCCTTCTATAAACCCCTCCCGCCTTTTAAAGATGGGTGTGGAGAACAATCCCAAAATATCCTGGAAGTGATCTACCCGGAAGATCAGGACCGGATCTTCCTGCCAAGGGATATCACGTCATCACAAAAACAGGTGATCTTTAAAGCCGCCCACAAAAACCAAAATGCCACCCTGTTTTGGTTTATCGACAAGACCTTTATTGCAACCACAAAAGGATTTCATGAAATATCTGTAGTGCCGGAAAAAGGAGAACATACACTCCATATTACGGATATAAACGGAAATTCCGTTAAACGCCGCTTTCATATTTATAAAAATTAATGCCGGGGTAAAAAGCTAAGAAATCCAGGCAGCCAACCATCAAACTGTCAACAGCAGCGAAGCCAATTTGTGTATTTGTGTATTGGTGGTTATTATATTTTTTATTCGTATCATTTTTTTCACGATCCACCGAAAAATTGCGATAGAATTATTTAAATTTGCAACGGGAGCAGGATAACCTGGTTTACTTACGTCAATAATTCCTCACTACTTGCGGCGAAGGGATCCTGCTTCCTTTTTTCAATCATAAAACATCCATGAAACGCCAAACTGAAAAGTATTATCCTGCATGGGATAAGAAGGCATAAGGAAATAAGCATTATCATTGAGCAAAGCATTCACGTGGGAATACCTGAAGAAAAAGCGAGTTCTTTTAATATAGAAATTGGCAAAAACATCAAGATACGGATAATTCCCCACTTTTTGTTCATTCTGCAGGGCAAATGCTTGTGTAGCGGGGTAATACTGATGGCCATAAAACGATGAGTGATAAGTCATTCGAGCACCTACCTGGGTTTGCAATTCGCCGCGGATCAAATAAAAAGAATAGAACAAGGAATGCCTGGACATAAACTCAGGCAACCGCAGCAGGTCTTTCCCTATCACGCGCTGATATAACAGCGTATTATTAAACGTAAAATCATACCATTGCACTTTAGGTTCGAGCTTTACCCTGGCAAACTGAAAAGACTTTTGATGCTGAGCCGGAAAACCTTCCCTGTCAAAATAAACATAATTTGCAATATCCGTGAATGAAGCCGAGACTTTCCCGTATTTATGGTTCAATTCTGCGGAGCCATACCACAAGCTTGTATTGTCAAAATTGTTTTCCCAGGCATAGTATGAAGACCTGTAAGAGTTAAGCATTTTGGGCGGCTCGTTAGTATGATATGCTGTTTTAAAATCCAGTTCCAGGGCGGGAAAAGATTTTTGATAATTAGCTTGCAGGCTCCACCCTTCAAACCCGTCGTCACAAAAGGTAAAATCAGTCTGTGCACCCAATACCCAATCATCCTTTTTCAGTTCTCCAGCAAGTGCCGGCAGCAGTTCATTAAAGGATTTCAACGTATTTTCCTGCCAGAATTCACAATACCTATGTTGCACACTTAGGTCAAAATCCAGTGTATTCATATGAAAGCGGGCTCCGGCCTTATTGGTAAAATGCATAACCGCCGTAGAATCTTTCACAGATACCGTATCATGCATTATTGGATAAAACCCGGTAGTATC
>JAWOBQ010000017.1:0-11269 GCA_046484255.1 Bacteroidales bacterium
CTCGAACATTCTGAACCAAACACTCGCCTTTACAGAAAGACACTATTTACTTATCGTATTTTTCCTGCTGTTTTATAGCTCACAGGCGGGAACTCCAGATACGAGTTTGGCCGGGCGTCTCAATCAGCATGTTTCTGTTTTAGCTTCAGACACCCTGGAAGGTCGCGGGCTGGGCACAAAAGGAACCCTCAGGGCCAGGAAGTATATCAGCGAAGCGTTTAACAAGATTGGCCTAAAGTCTTTTAATACCGGCTATTTTCAACATCTGGATGTACGTATCCAACAGGCAATGGTCCCTGCCACCAACATCATCGGATACCTTCCGGGCACAGACCCCGGCCTGAAAAATGAATATATTGTTTTGGGAGCACATTACGACCATATGGGATACCGACTTGAAAACGAGGAACGCACTATTTACTACGGTGCCGACGACAATGCTTCCGGCACGGCTATGCTTATCGAACTGGCCCGCTATTTTGCTGAAAATCCGGAAGCCAGAGGCCGCAGTATGATTTTTATTGCTTTTGATGCGGAAGAAAGTGGCTTACTGGGATCCAAACACTTTGTAAAAAACAGTGGCAAATTCGACAGGGAAGCCATCAAAGCCATGGTCAGCCTGGATATGGTTGGCATGTATAACAATAACAATGGGCTGGATCTTAAAGGGATCGGAAGCCTTCAACATGGCCGTACGCTTGCAGAAAATACAGCAGAAGAAACAGGTCTCCAATTACACAAAACCACAGACCGCATTCCTTCAGCCACTGACACGCATCCTTTTGGCAAACAAGGCATTCCCGCTATCCATGTTTTTACCGGCACCCACAAACGCTACCACACTCCTAAAGATGTTTGTGAACTACTGGATTATCAGGGCATGGCCAGCATCACAAAATACATGCAATCATTGGTATCAAAAATTTCCTTTATCCCCGAGCTGAACCCTTCTCCCCAATTAGAACATCAACAAGAATCCGGAAAAAGGCCTCTTAAGGCAGGGATCATTGCCCATTTAGGAGGAAGCCAACATCTATATCCGCAGAATTTTTATAAGGCGAAAAATGTATTTGCCTTCAGCAGCGGCCTGTTTCTGCGCATAGATATCGGGAACCGCATATCGCTGCAGCCTGAAATCCTTTACGACTATAACGGAAGCAAAACAGCAGAAGGAACATTACGCCGGCACTCTTTAATAACACCCCTGAACATCAACTACTACCTTTTAAGACTCAAAAACAGACAAAACGGTATTTTCCTAATTGCCGGCGGATTCTATCGCCGCCACTTTGAGGGCAAAGAAGCTGCCAGAAAAATCGATTTCAATATCCATCCAACGGAAGAATGGGGCATCAATGCCGGAATGGGATTGAATTTCAGCCAATTCCAGATATCCTTTATTTGGCGGCGCGGGCTCAACGACCTCTCAGGGGCATCGAATCCAAAAATGATCAGCAACGGACGCTTCTTTAGCCTCGGATACAGTTTTTGATCCCTCACTTCCCCGTACAAGTATTCCTAATCCCAATTTCCCAAAAATATAAATATTTTCCCCCTATGGGAACTATATGAATGTTTAGGGTTTTTTAAACCCTTACTATACTGCATGTTATAATTTCCTTATTGAAATGGCATATCATTTGTAAATATCCTATTGAATCATTTCAAAGATATTATCTGCAAAAAAGTATAATAATGAATTTTAAAGGACTATATTTCTTAACTATCAACCTGCTTTTACTGACAGCATTTACCGGCTTAAATGCACAAACGAATTATTATACCGCGCAGAATGGCGACTGGAAAAACGCATCCACATGGGCAGGAAATAACAAACCGGGATCATGGGTATCCCAAAATGATACGGTATTTATTGATCATAATGTAGAACTAAAGAAAAATTTAGGTCTGGCAGGCGTAGTTACGGTTTCTTCCGGAAATTCCATAAGCGGGAATGCTGATATTTCCATTCAAAGTACGGCCACGATCATCAGTGATGGAGTTATAGATATCAAAAAAATGAACATCTGGGGTGGTAAGCTGGCCTCCACAGGGGATGTAGAAGTTTCCCACGGGATACAAAGCACCTCCTCATCATATATGCAAATTGATGGAACGCTTATTTCCGGTAGCCACATAAATTTAGACTCATCATCTACATTAATCATTGGCAGTAATTTGAATGCCAATGGAAAACTTACCTTCAATGATAATTCTGATGTAACGATCCATGGTAATTTATTTGTATCAGGGGAAACAAGCCTGAACACATCTTCTTCGCTTAAAATAAGTGACAGCAGCAGCTTTAACAGTCATGTTACTGTTGGCCTTAATTCTGTCCTCCAAACAGACGGGGCTGGCAGTTTGGATGGAAACCTAACGATCAATGGTGGAGATTTAACCATAGGCGATAGTTTTATTATTCATAATCATACGACTATAAACGGAGGATCTGACATCAGCATTACCAATAACGGAAGTTTAACGACCCAGGGTAATGTAACGCTCAATTCCGCCGGAGCTATAATAAACAACAACGGGAATATCACGACAAACGGTAATTTCTCCAATGGAGGCACGGTCAATAATAACGGTTCGTGGGAAGCAAACGACAGCTTTATTAATGACTGGGGCGGAACCTTTACCAATAACAATGACCTTATTGCAAATGACGGTATTCAAAACAAAAACTTGTTTACAAACAATGGGTCTATTGATTCCCAAAATGACTTTATAAATGACTGGAGTACTGAATTTGCCAATAACGGAACTTTTTTTATAACCGGGAATGCAAGCAATAACGGGCTTATCAATGGAGCAGGGAATTTATTAATCGATGGGTTTTTGGATAACTCCAACGGAAATATAAATGGTTGTGGTTATATTTGTCATCCTGACGGGCAGACCGATCCCACCACGGGCAACGGCAACAGTAAAGGCAGTAAAGGAAATATAGATTCAAGTGTACAGATATGCGGTGCTACCGATGATGATCCACTACCTGTTGAATTTGTTAAATTTGAAGCTATTCCCCTTAACAATGATGCTGTTAAACTGAACTGGGCTACGGCCTCGGAAATCAATAACGAGCATTTTACCGTCCAACGGTCGGTTAAAGATGATGATTTTCAAGATATTAATATAATTTCCGGAGCGGGAAATGCCAATGAACTGATTACCTATACTTATACGGATAAAAATGCCCCCAAAGGACAAACCCTATATTACCGTATCAAACAAACCGACTATGACGGAACCATTTCATATTCCCGGATCATCGATGTAAACAACAACCAAAAGCCCATAAGCCGGGTTTTTCCAAATCCGGCACCCCAAGGGGAAACAGTCACTATTCAAAGTTCCGCAAACAATATAACGATTCATGTGTATAACTTAAAAGGGAAAAAAGTTTTTTCTAAAAACTTAAAGCAGAACGAAATTAAAATACCTACAACGAATTTAAACCCCGGCATATATTTTGTCAGAACAGAAAATATGCATCGCTCCGGATCAAGCACACAAAAGCTTATTATCCGGTAATTACAAAGATTTTCCATGGAGTAATTCATGGTTTTTTTAGGGTTAGCCACGCAGTGTTATGCTGCGTGGCTTTTTTCGTTGAATTAAACAAGATGGGCATCTTATCTGTTTAAAACGTGTGCATATCAAAAAATAAGACACCCTATGGAAAATTTCACATTTTATAATCCCACAAAACTGCATTTCGGAAAAGGTGTATTGGATAAACTTGGCAGTACAGCCAAAGAATACGGAACAAAGGCGTTATTGGTTTATGGCAAAGGCTCCATAAAAAACAACGGCATTTACGATAAAGTGATAGAAGAATTTGCCTCTAGCGGGATCCGTTTTGTTGAGTATGAAGGCATTCAGCCTAACCCTTTGGTAGACGATGTGGATGCCGCCGTGGAAAAGGGGCGTGAATTTGGTGCGGAATTCATTGTTGCGGTAGGTGGTGGGAGCGTTATTGATTCCGGAAAAGGCATTGCCCTGACCATCCCTTCGGGGAAAAAGGCCTGGGATTTCTATACCCACAAGGAAAAGCCGCAAAATTCACTTCCTTTACTGGCAGTATTAACCCTGGCCGCCACCGGCACAGAGATGAACCCGGTATCCGTATTACAGAATCATGAGACCGGACAAAAGATCGGTTACGGGAACCCGCTGATGTTTCCGGCCCATTCTTTTCTAGACCCGGAGAACACCTACTCCGTGAACCGGGCTTATACGGCCTATGGCATTGCAGACCTGACGGCCCATTCCCTGGAGGAATGGTTTGGAAAAGGCCATGCCGGATTATCCGACCGCATAGTGATCTCAATTATTAAAGAAGCTATGGAATATGGCCCCGGGCTTTTGGATAACCTGAAAAGCTACGACCTTCGCGCCCGGATCATGTACGCAGCCACACTGGCTTTAAACGGACTGACAAACAACGGAAGGATCTCTGGCGACTGGGGAGTACATGCCCTGGGCCATGAAATGTCTTTGCTTTATGATGTGCCACACGGAGCCTCCCTGACAATAGCCTACCCGGCATGGCTTAAACTACACAAACAAAAACTCGAAAAAAGAATCCTCGAACTGGGCGATGCACTGTTTGGAACAAAAACTGCTGAAGACACGATCACACAACTCGAAATGTTCTTCACAAACATAGAATGCCCCATACGACTAAATGATATTGGTATCAGCCAACAGGAACATAAAAATGCCCTGTTGAAATCCATGAACAAAAATAAAGCACAAGGGATCCACCATAAATTATCAGATACGGACCGCGCTGAAATTATTGAGCTAATGTCTTTAATTACAGTAGACCCTGATGAGCTGGATATTTAAAAGATCAACCCAATATTATTGAACGAATAACTCAACTTCGCACACCAACTCCAAATATCTATTCTACTCATTAACAGCATATATACTTGTGACGAAAGAACAAAATCATACCCTAATGAAACCAACTTTCACCAATAATCAATATGCTTTAGTTACAGGAGCCAGTAAGGGATTAGGACGTGCTTTTGCTTTTGCATTAGCCAAAAGAAAGATCAACACTATACTGGTTGGCCTTCCCGGCGAAGGATTAAGCGATCTCTCGGTTAAGATATCAGAAGCATCCAATACCCATAGTGTATATTTCGAAACCGACCTTACCGAAAAAGCTAATATAGTAAGCCTTGCAGCCCGGGTTAATAAATACTATGACGTGTGCATCCTTATTAACAATGCCGGTCTTGGCGGCACCAAGGAATTTTTAAAAGCCGATCTTGATTACATTAATACCATTATCCAGCTTAATGTAACGGCAACCTCATTATTAACCCACCAGCTACTTAAGAATTTATTAAAGCAGCCCAATGGATACATCCTTAATGTCTCCAGCATATCTGCGTTTAGCCCCACGGGCTATAAAACGGTATATCCGGCTTCAAAAGTCTTTGTGAATTATTTTACCCGGGGATTATGCCATGAGTTATCACACACCAATGTATTCGCGAGCGTGGTAAACCCCGGCCCTATGGAAACTAATGAAGAAGTAAAACAACGCATCCGCAGGCAGGGATTTATAGGCCGACTCGGGCTTCTTCCAGTGGAAGAAGTGGCTGAGATCAGCCTTAACAGACTATTTCGACGATCACAACTTATCTTATTGAATAAAAGCAATATGATCAAACGTTTATTGATGCGGATCATACCGGTAACTATTCGTATCCCATTAATAACACGTATCACCAAACGGGAGATACCGCAAAAATGAAAGTACTGATAACAGGGGCGAACGGACTTTTGGCAACCCATACGATCCGGGAATTACTGGCACGCGGATATAAAGTCCGTGGTTTCTTGCGTAACCATAAAAAAATTATTCCTTCCCTTGCCGGCTCTATTGAACTTATAGAAGGCGATATCCGCAGTATGGAAGATGTAGATCAGGCTGTTAAACAATGCGACCATGTAATTCACAATGCTGCTGCCACCGACCCTTCTGTTTCCAGCTATAAATTCTTTCAGCACATCAATGTGTACGGAACCCATAATATCATACAAGCCGCAAAGCACCATAAGGTAAAAAAGCTGGTGTATGTCAGCACAGCCAATACAATGGGCCACGGGAATAAGAAAACCCCTGGAAATGAGACCTCCCCCCCGGAAATACCCTTCATCAGGTCTCCTTACGTACGCAGTAAAATTGAAAGTGAACAATTGGCGCTAACCGAAAGTGAAAATATCCCGCTGGTCATTGTTAATCCCTCTTTTATGACAGGTAGTTACGGAAGTGGCAACGGCTCTGATAAGATCGTAAGGATGGGAATGAAAAAACATATCGTTTTCTATCCTCCCGGAGGTAAAAATTTTATTCATGTCGAAGATGCTGCCCGGGGTCTTGTTAATGCTTTAAAAAAGGGGAAAACAGGAGAAAGGTATCTGCTCTGTAATGAAAACCTGACATACCAAGAGTTCTTTACAAAAGTAAAAGCACTAAGCCCGCACAATCCAACACTAATCAAGATACCGCCATATATTTTGATAACAGCAGGTTATCTGGGATCTTTGGCAAGGATGGCCGGACTAAAAACAAGCTTTTCAATCAACAACGCAAAAATACTATGCACAGAAAATTATTACACCGGTGATAAGGCCCGGGAGTTGTTACCGGAGCAATTACAAACTATCGATAAAGCAATTGCCGATACCATAGCATGGCTTTCCTAATATCCTAACTATATGTCGTACTATGCACTAGGCAATTTTTCAGCTCATAAACCATGAAGCACGATTTTTTAACAGACTAAATTATTGACGCCGGATCAGGAGTTCAGAAATTATACTTGACCTGTTGGCAAAAAATTATTACATTAGCAAAAAAACAAGTTATGTCATTTCATCAACACATCATTACGCGCCGTTCGATTCGCAAGTTCACTTCCCGCCCTGTAGGAAGGGAGCAGTTGGAGGGCATGTTAGAAGCGGCCATGTATGCTCCTTCGGCCAGGAATTATCAGCCCTGGCATTTTGTAGTTGTTCAAAAGCGGGCTTCCCTGGATCGCCTGTCGGAGATCCATCCTTATGCCTCTATGCTAAAAACAGCAACGGCTGCTATTTTAGTTTGCGGGGATCGCAATCTTGAACCCAACGACAATTATAATGCGCAAAACTGTGCTGCTGCCACGCAAAACCTGCTGCTTTCGGCTCATGAAACGGGCATTGGAAGTTGTTGGCTGGGAGTTTATCCAAGACAGGAGCGTATGAAAAACATCAGCGAATACCTAAAGCTTCCTGAAAACATTATCCCCATTTCATTGATCGCTCTGGGTTATCCTGCCGAACAAAAAGAAACACCTGTACGCTTTCAGCCGGAAAGGATTCATTACGAGCAATGGTAATCATATTTCAGATCACTGAGACAGCCTGATAAACGAATACCTTTTTAGACTGGCCTCATCATTGGTTCGCAAACACTTTTTTTAACAGTTCGCTAACGCGAGCTTGCGGATCCTGGCGGATCTTTAGTTCTTCCTGTGCGATAACCTTAAACAAGCGGTCCATCGCCTGGCGCGTAAGATAATCCGGCAAATCAGCATTTACATCCTGCTGTAACGGTATTTTATTGTAAGCATTCATTACTTTAGCCCAAAGATCGGTAACCTGCATCTGGTCCAGGGTCTTTTTCATTTCAGGCTTAAAAAGCGTATACAGCCGCTCTGAAGTCTTTTGCCGGAAATATTGTGTAGCGGCATCATCTTCTCCGCGCAGGATGTTCTTTGCATCACGGATCGTCATTTCGCGAATGGCATCTTTAAAAACCGGTTTGGCTTTAGTCATAGCCTCTTCCGCACCATGATTCATTTTTTGAATAAAATCATCCACGACGGGATCCATTCCCAGGTCTCTCAGCTTATCTTCCACAATTTTTGCATCCTCAGGAAAGGGTATACGAAGCCGGTTGTTTTCATAAAGCGCATTTTTTTTGCTCAGCCTCTCCACACCATTCTCCGTCCCTACCTGCAGAGCCTCTTTTAAACCCCGGGCCACCTCCTCTTCTGTCAAACCTGCAGAAGCAGTTCCTTCAGGCAAATCAAACTCTTTTAATAACTCACAAGAGCTAAATGAAACCATCAATGCGATCAATACAATAAGTTTTCTCATTTGCACAAGTTTAAAAAAAAAATGAATAATCGAATCTCAAACCCCACAAAAATAACAAGAATCTCCGAAGATGTACTTTTAAGATCATGAGTCCGGTCTAATAACACAAAATTTATTGCAGCCGCTGAAAATCATCTTTGCCTTATTCCTGAAAGTTGCTTGATTTTCAGTCGTTTCACCCTTCAGGGTTCGGGGCAAAAACCGCTGAAAATCAAATGTGACCTTTTTAGACCGGACGCACAATTGCCTAACAAAATAAAAGAGTTATAAACCGGGAATGCACTTTTCGAGGTCTGAACAGAATCCTTTGCGGCTTTACATGGAACAAAAGTTATAATGCGTTTCCCCCGTTCTCTGCTTTTCGCTTAATGATCATCTTAAGCATAGTGTTTTCAATAATCAACACAACAACGCCTACTACAAGACCGATCATGGTGAGGGTATGACCAAGAGGATTATTATCCAGTTTCAGATAGGAGCCGATAATCAATAATACGGCCATAATCACATAGATCGAATTAAAAATTTTGGTTAATGTTTTTGTGTTCATAAAAATGAATTTAATATCTGCTCAAAAATAATCAATTTGTGGATACCGTTTTGCTTAAAGTGGTTTAGCCCCTTATAAAACCTGCTTTTGCGGCAACAAAGGTTAAATTAAGTTTTTCCTGTTCCATAAACAACAAAGAATCCGCGGCTAACCGGAAGCCGGATTTTACATTTTTTCTAAAAGTTCCGGATAAAGTGTGTTTTTAACCCAGCTAAAGTTGGGTTCTATGCGCAAAGCTTTTTTGTATGTTTCTGATGCTTTGTGGAATTCTTCTTTAGCTTCATACGCTTTCCCAAGCCACACCATGGCATTCAGCTTCAGCCATTTGGGAAGATAGTCCGTTTTATCAAAGTTATCTACGGCATTGGAGTAGTATTGAATAGCTTTGTCATAACTGCCACCGAAAAAACCGGGCATGTGGTAATAGATATTGCCTTTTTCGGTCCATCCCATGGGATTAACTTTAGAGATTTCCAGTGACTTGTCCGTGTATTTTTCACTTTTTTTACCCAAAAACGGTGCTTTGTATTTGGCCAGCCCGATTTCATATCCGTTTAACCCGGCCAGAAGAGCATAAGCTTCTGCTTTATATGATGTCTTTTTGAGCTTTTCGGCGTTAACCAGAGTTTTATCCAGAAACTTACGAGCCTGGTCTTTTTTGTCGTTGCCCAGTAAATAACCGGTATATCCGTATTGGGCGATGGCAAGGTGAAGCAAAAATTTTTCGGAATTATCTTTCTGATCGTCCCGCTCCATTTTTTCCATGGTCGTTTTCCACAGGCCCATATCATCTGCTATGTAGGCTTTATAAATCTGCTTTTCATAAAAATCAAGAGAAGATGCCGATAATCTGCCCGGTGCAAAAAGTATCATGACCAGCAAAAATGCTGTGGTGCTGCGACTTATGACTTTAAAAGCTGACATACGTAATTCATAATTCATAATTCATAGTTAATTCGTAATTCGTAATTCGTAATTCATTTAATTCGTAATTCGTAATTTATTTAATTCGTAATTCATAATTCATAATTCATAATTCGTAATTCGTAATTCGTAATTCATAATTCATATTCATAATTCGTAATTCATAATTCGCAATTCACCCTCCCCCTTTTACGAAATTAAAATTTCCGGAGGGTTGTACCTGTTCCGATTTTCCAAGACGTTTTAATAATGTTTCCAAACGGTTTCCCGAAGGCTTTTCAAAGCTCAGATCGATCAGGAAACGTTTAAAACCTGCCTGTCGCAACCGGTGTGTATATTGCAGTAATGATACCGGAATGTCGGGGTATATATGGGTAATGCCGTCTATGGTAGTACGATGGAATTTTTCGTTTTTATCGGAAGTAAATTCCTTTGCCTGAACAGGCATACGGGAATAAAACAGGGAAGGGGTGAAGTAAACCGGAAGGATACCTTCTTTATAAACCGAGGATTGCAAGTTTTCCCAATCGTTTTCCAGGGGAAAGATACAATCATGGATCCCTTCTTGTTTAATAAACCGGACAGCCGCATCATTCAATGTATATACATTTTCATTGCTGATCAGTTGTAAAGCATTAGTGCATAATAGTTTTTGCGACAGATGGGAGAGTGAAAACCGTCGGAAGCCGGCTTTTTGTAGTTTGCTGATAAGGTTTTGGTAGAAAGGCAGCGTATTTTCCGGAATAAATTTCGGAAGCTCAACGATGATCTTGTCTGCATATCTTTGCATCACTCTGGTATCCGGCCGGAAACTTTCCCATTCGCTCCGGGAAAGATTCAGGATCAATCCTGTGATATGTGGAAAAGCTATTTTTCGTATCCAGGCGATTGAGTCTGCACGTACAAATACTTCTTCCTGTGTTGGGGTTTTGCTTTTTGGTTTAACGGAATTGACAATTTCTTTTATATGTTCAGGGCTAGTGCGTTTGGGTAGTTTGACGGAACGCGTATCAATTTTGGATGGAAATCTTTCCTGCCGCAGTTCGGTAAGATACACACGGTCGCTACGTTTCGCGTTGGCAGGGATATTTCCCGTTATTTTAAAAAGCCTGTCAGATTGTTTTTCTACCCTTACCACTTTGAAAGGCGTTCCTTCTGCGGCTGTATTTGGGCGTACACGCAGGCGGTTCCCGGGAGTGATATCGTTTGTTGTGCTTATCAGCATTTGTTTTTCCGAAACTTCTTCGATCCGCCCTAATAGTTTTCCGCTATATGGGTCATCACTAATGGCATCTGTAATGTTACCCTGTAAAAAATAGCCGGTTTTTTCTCTTCCCGGGTCAAAATTTAACAGTTGATATGCTTCCTGTTGTCTGTGCGGCTCATCCAGTACTAAACGGTATGCTTTCGCTATGCGGTATACATATTCGGCAGACTTCAGCCGGCCCTCTACCTTTAAGCTCTTTATCCCTGCTTGTTTGAGCAATGCAATATTTTCCAGTTGTTGGTTATCTTTCAGATTAAAGGGGAAGCCTTCCTGTTTGTCTGTCTGATAATGCCTTCGGCATGGCTGTTTGCATAATCCCCGGTTTGCGCTTTGTCCGCCCAGATATGAGCTGAACA
>JAWOBQ010000167.1:0-12888 GCA_046484255.1 Bacteroidales bacterium
AACTCCTCAGATTCAGCTACAGGCACAGTTCCCTCCAATTAGCAATTACCGGCCTGCTGGTTTCCGCTATTACCTGCTGGGTAGGAGCCATCTATTTAAACACCCTGAATTATACAGTATTTTTTGTGATCTTCGGGCTTTTACTGATCTTTACATTACAGAAATATTACTTTGGTTCATTAATAAGTGCCCGCTGTCTGGCCCTCAATCTGGTACTTTTCGCAGGCCTGCTCACCATATTACTGCAATACCACAATCAGGAAAAGGAGCAGAAGGAACGGCGGGTCGCTGCAGTTAAAGCAGCCGCGAAACAAGATCCGGTCGCAGAAACCATGTTTCTCGAAATCGAAGAGCAGGTGCAAAAAGACGACACCCTAGGCGCAATACTCAGTCAACAACCATTGGACGAAGACCTTGTCATTTCATATGTTTTATATAAGTATTTCGACGATTACTGGAGTAAATATAATTTTCAGGCTACGCTTTGTTTTCCTTTCGACAGCCTGATCATACGCAGCGAAGCCCCCAAACAAAACTGCAAGGAATTTTTTGAAGGCATGATCAACGAGCGCGGGCACTTTACCTATAGTAATAACCTCTATTATATGGACAACAACCCATGGTTCTCCAGTTATATAGCCCGCTTGCATTTCCCCAGGTGGCCGGAGCAGGATATGCCACCGGTAACGCTATATCTGGAAATGGATGCCAAATTTGCCCCGGAAGGCTTGGTCTACCCTGAGCTGCTTATTGATGAAACAATTGATCGGTCCGACTTATTCACCGGCGAATATAATGTTGCCAAATATGTCAACAATGATTTAGTTGCCTCTATTGGAAGCTATAACTTTTATATAAACGCCGCGGAATATCAGATCAGCAAAACCCGGGGAAGTTACTTTTTTGATCATGACGGATACAATCACTTATATTATCCCGTCAGCGAAACCGAAACGCTGATCGTTAGCAGACATATTCCTGGGACCGGGGAAACCCTGGCCCCCTTTGCTTACGTTCTTATCTTTTTGGCCCTCTTCCTTTTATTGCTGGCCATCCTGCTAAATCCCGGAATGTTCCGCCAATTAAGGAAAAATTTTAAAACCCGCCTGCAATTTGCTTTCTTTATCGTAGTCCTCACTTCCTTCTTTTTTATCGGATTTTTATCCATCTTTTATCTGCAAAATCTTAATGAAGATAAAAACTCCAGGCTTTTGAAAGAAAAATCGCACTCCATATTGATCGAAACCGAGGATCAACTCTCGGAGCATGCCCGCCTTGACCCTGATATGCGCCCCTATATCAATGATCTGTTGTATAACTTATCCAGTGTCTTTTTCACTGACATAAATATGTATAATGACCGCGGAAAACTGATAGCCACTTCCCGGCCGGAGATTTACGAAGCCGGATTAGTTTCCAAAAATATCAATAGCCAAATCCTTGAAAAGCTCCGGCAAAAAGGCCAGACCATTATATTGCATGATGAGGCCATAGGGAACCTCGGATATTCCTCTGCCTATATGCCCTTTAGGAATAACAGAAACGAAGTTATCGCCTATTTAAATGTCCCGTATTATGCAAAACAAAGTGAACTGGAAAACGAGATCACGGGGTTTTTAGCGACATTTATCAATCTGTATGTAATCCTTCTGGCCATTTCCATCGCCTTTGGGCTGCTGGTCACTAGCTATATAACACGGCCTTTAAACCTGATCAAGTCCCAAATGCGTAAAGTAAAACTGGGCGCTTCCAACGAAAAGATCAACTGGGTCGACCAGGATGAGATCGGAGAATTGATTCAGGAATACAATAAGATGATCGATGAATTGGAACGAAGTGCAGACTTACTGATGCGCTCCCAAAGGGAATCCGCCTGGCGTGAAATGGCACGGCAGGTCGCGCATGAGATCAAGAACCCGCTTACCCCCATGAAACTTAACATCCAACTACTTCAACGATCGTCAGGTTCTCAGAGCATAATACAGGATAACAAAAAATTAAAACGAATCACGGATTCGCTTTTAGAACAGATCGACAACCTCGCATCCATTGCTTCAGAATTTTCCAATTTTGCAAGAATGCCGGCCCCCAAACCTACGTTAATCCAACTGGAAGAGGCGGTCAAGCACTCCTGTGATCTGTACAACAACTATGAAAACGTGAGCATCTCATTTGTAAATTACGCACGAAACACATTGGTGAAAGCCGACTATAAACAACTTATACGTGCTTTCAACAATATTCTGGATAACGCGGTCCAATCCATCCCAAAACGGCAAGCAGGGAAAATAGAAGTCTCGATCAATCCTTACAATGACCACCTTCTGGTAACCATCAGGGATAACGGCAAAGGGATCCCCGTGGAGATGCAAAGCAAGATATTTTCTCCCAGCTTTACCACCAAGAGCGCAGGAATGGGGCTGGGACTAACCATAGTTAAAAGCATTATCACCAATGCCGGTGGCAAGGTATGGTATGAATCTGTTGAAAACGAAGGAACAACTTTCTTTGTGGAGATGCCGGTAATTAAAGAGTAGGATCTTTATCCACGATGTAAATTGTGTATTTTTGCATTATGAGCCCAAACCCATTAAAACAACTCGCAGGTCAAACAGCTATATATGGCGGCAGCAGCGTTCTCGGCCGTTTTCTCAATTACTTGCTCGTCCCCATACACACGCGGGTTTTTATGCCCGAACAATATGGAGTAGTGACGGAAATTTATGCCTATACCGCGTTTTTGCTAATTTTTCTGATTTACGGAATGGAAACGGCTTACTTCCGGTATAACGAAAAGACTACCCACAAAAATAACGTCTTTTCCACGGCAATGACTTCTATTCTAACCACTTCCATACTTTTTATTGTGATAATTTTTGCATTTACCGACGATCTGGCTGCCCTGATCCAACATTCCCGGCACAGCGAATATATCGTATACCTCGCACTGATCGTTGCTCTTGATGCCATCGGCGCGATCCCTCTGGCCAGGCTCCGTGCAGAAAATAAACCCAAAAAATTTGCTGTGATAAAACTTACCAATATCGGCGTGAATATCGGGCTAAATCTTTTTCTGCTTGTGGGTTGCCCCAAAATTATTCAACACGATATCCCCGTGCTGGCCGATATCATTTCTTCGTTTCATTCCGGCGAAGCTAAAGTAGGACATATCTTTCTGGCCAACGTATTTGCCAGCGCTGTACAACTAATCATGCTATCCCCTGCATTTCTGCATATCAAAAGAAAATTCAGCTTTACCCTTTGGAAAGAAATGATCATTTATGCGCTGCCCCTACTTATCTTCGGCCTGGCCGGTATTATGAATGAAACCCTGGACCGCCTGCTGCTAAAATATATGTTGCCCGAAAATGAAGCCTTAAGACAAGTGGGGATCTATGGAGCCTGTTACAAAATTTCAATCTTAATGACCATCTTCATACAGGCATACCGATATGCCGCGGAACCATTCTTCTTTGCCAGAGCTAAGCACAAGGATGCGAAAGAAATATATGCCAGTATGATGAACTACTTTATCATTGCCGGAACGATTATTTTCCTGGGAACTATGCTCTACCTGGATATCATTATCCATTTTATCAATGAAAAATACTGGAGCGGCCGGAACGTGATCCCTATTCTCTTGCTGGCCAATCTGTTTTTAGGTATTTTTTATAACCTGTCCATCTGGTATAAACTCACAAATCAAACCCGGTTTGGAGCCTATCTCTCTATTTTCGGAGCTATAATAACCGTAGCCCTAAATATATACTGGATACCAAAAATAGGCTATATGGGTTCTGCCTGGGCCACCCTGGCCTGTTACGCCAGCATGATGATCCTTTCTTATCTGCTGGGAAAAAAGTACTACCCCCTGAATTATGACCTCAGGAAAGCCCTGTTTTATATTGGCGGCAGCCTGATCATTTATCTCATAGCAGATTCAGCAGACCTTCACCAACCCACTATTAAATGGATTGTACATACCGGTTTATTCTTTTCTTTTTTAACCGTAATCTATTTCAGCGAAAGAAAAAACCTGAAAAACATACTGCAAGACTAAAGACTGTTTGTCCATAAAGTCCGTTTTCTCCGTTGCCCTCGTATTTAAAACAGTTATTTTCGAATGTATCCTCTTTGATCTTGAATACTTCGCAAGCCCCCGACAAAAACGGGGCAGGCTTGAACTCGAACATTATAAACCAGACACTGACGTTAGGAAAAGCCTCTAAGGAGATCAAAAGCAACTTCTTTGCAATCTCCTTTTCTTTCGATCGCTTCCCCTGTATAGAATAACATTTTTTTATACTTTTGTCTTTACAAAAATTTATGCGTGGCAAACGGGCATCCTTTTCCAAAACATGCAAAAAAAGCCTGAAAATACTGCATGAAAAATTATCCTGAAAAACGGAACAATTCATGAAAAATCAAACATCGAACCCTTCATGCCGGAATGATCGGCACCCAAATGAATGATTAAATGGGAAGAACGATTTGACGTGGATGCGTTGATGCGTTGAGGTGATAATGAGAGGGTGAACTGAATGAACGAAGAGACTTAAGCGACTTAAGAGACTTAAGAGAACGAAGAGACTTAAGAGACTTAAGAGACTTAAGAGAACGAAGAGATTAAGAGAAAAAGCGAATAAAGAACACGGAACAACGAACAAAAATTTAACCATATGAAAGTACACATAGTCAATAAAGGGAAAAACGCTATTCCGGACTACGAGACGGAACATAGTGCCGGCATGGACATCCGGGCCAATCTGGAGGAGCCGTTTTTACTTCAGCCACTTCAGCGGGCATTGATCCCTACAGGCCTTCATATTGCCTTACCTGCCGGTTACGAAGCTCAGGTTCGTCCACGCAGCGGGCTGGCTGTCAAAAAAGGGATCTCGGTATTAAACAGTCCCGGGACGATTGATGCAGACTACAGGGGAGAGATAAAAGTAGTGCTGGTAAATCTTTCCAGAGAGGATTATACTATCCGGCACGGAGAAAGGATAGCGCAGATGGTGGTTTCCAAACATGAAAACGTTAGCTGGGAAGAAGTAGAGGTTTTGGAGGAAACAATACGTGGAGAAGGAGGATTCGGAAGCACAGGATTATAACATTTTAACATTAAAAATATTAAACAGATGAAGATAATTGTTCCCATGGCGGGAAAGGGCAAAAGAATGCGTCCTCATACGATCACCACCCCCAAGCCCTTAATCGATATTGCAGGGAAGCCTATCGTTCAGCGCCTGGTAGAGGATATTGTCCGCGTGTCCGCAGAAAAGGTAGATGAGATCGCTTATGTGATAGGCGACTTCGGATCGGAAACTGAAAAAAGGCTGATCCAGATCGCCGGAGAATTAGGGGCAAAAGGCAGCATCTATCATCAGCAGGAAGCCTTAGGCACTGCTCATGCTGTCTTATGTGCTGCCCCCTCGATGAAAGGAAAGATCGTGGTGGCTTTTGCCGACACCCTTTTTAAAGCCAATTTTAAAATGGATGAAAAACAGGATGGCATTATATGGACCTATCATGTAAAAGACCCTTCCGCTTTCGGAGTGGTAACAAAAGATGCCAACGGAATTATCAACGGCTTTGTAGAAAAACCCCAAAAATTTGTTTCCGATGAAGCCATAATAGGAATTTATTATTTCCGGGAAGGAAAGATGTTACGGGACGAAATTCAAAACCTTGTAGATAACAAGATAATGAAGTCCGGAGAATATCAACTCACTGATGCCTTACAAAATATGATGAACAAAGGAACCGGATTTCATACCGATACCGTTGAAGAATGGCTGGACTGCGGAAATAAAGATGCCACGGTCTATACCAACCAACGCATACTGGAATCCAACAATATTGAAAAGCGGATTGCCAGAACTACCGTAAAGGAAAATTCCATTATTGTCAACCCATGTTATATCGGGGAAAACGTCAAGCTAAAAAATTCCATAATAGGGCCTCACGTCTCCATCGGAAGCAACACAGAAATTGAAAACTCTATCATTACAAACAGCATTATACAATCGAATTCCATATTAAAAAATGCCAATATGCACAACTCTATGGTGGGTAATCACGTTAACTATATCGGACGCATTGCAAATGTAAGTATCGGGGATTTTACCCGGCTATCTTAAACGAGGATTATGAATAATAAACTCAGCATATTTATTCTTGCTGCCATTTTTTTACAGGCTTGCAGCCTTTTACGCTCAGACAGCGAGAGTGCCACAGAAGGATCTGAACCTTTAAGTTTACAGGACAGCTTACAGATAACCTCCCTTTTTATTGAAGCAAAAAAAGAAGCGCTGATTGGGAATGATGCCTCTGCGGTAAAGTTATACAAGAAAGTGATCGATAAAGATAAACGACACGATGCGGCTCTTTTTGAACTTTCGCGCATGTATGCCAATTTTGATGACTACGACACCGCTGAGCAATATGCCGAAAAAGCAGCACAGTATCAACCGGAAAACCCCTGGTACCATAAAATGCTGGTCGATCTGTATCAACGCAACGGAAAGCTGGAAAAATCAAGGCAAGAACTCAAATGGCTGGTAGAAAACGAACCAAACAATCTCCAGTATTACCAGGATTGGTATAATCTTGAGCGTTATCTGGAAAACTATGAAGAAGCCCTTTCCATTACAAAACAAATAGAACGTATTACCGGCATCAATGAACAAACATTAATGCAAAAAACACGCCTGCTACAGGAGATGAACGAGTATGCCCGGGCCACAGAAACGATGGAACAACTCCTGCTTACAGACAGCACAAATCCCGATTATTACCGGGAACTAATCGATCTCTATAACACAACCGAACAAGAAAATAAAGCTATCCGCACGATTAAAAAATTTAAAAAGACAGGAAAAGACAAAGGCTGGGCAGACTTGCTATTAGCAAAGCAATACCAAAAAATGGGGGAGACAGAGCGGTCTTTCCGGGCATTAAAAGCTGCAATAGCAAACCAAAAACTGGATATCGACCCCAAGGTAAATATCCTGATGGCTTATTATATGAATTCCGGATCAACCGGTGAACAGGATGAACAAGCCGAAATACTGATCCAGGAGCTGACAAATACGCATCCGGAAAACCCAATAGCCTGGTCTGTGAAAGCAGATTTCCGGCTAAAGGAAGGAAACTACAAGGAAGCCCTGCAGGGATTTGAAAAAGTTCTCGAACTGGATAACAGCAGGTACCCTGTTTGGGAGCAAACCCTTCGTCTGCAATTGCAACAAAATGAAAACAAGAAAGCAATTGCCTATGGGAAGCAGGCTGTCAATCTTTTCCCGGAACAACCCACATTATATCTTTTAAAAGGGATTGCCCACCGCCGGCAGGAAGAGCATAACAAAGCCATTGAAACCCTGAAGCAGGGATTATATTTTGTCTCCGGAACGGACTTAAAAACAGATTTTTACTCCAGCCTGGCCGAAAACCATCACCAGGCAGGCAATCATGAAAAATCTGATAAATACTTTGAAAAAGCCCTGCAAATTAAGCCGGACGATCCCATAATCCTGAACAATTACGCCTATTACCTGGCACTACGAAAGCAGAATCTGGATAAGGCCTTGGAAATGAGCAACCAGGTGATAAAACAGCAACCTAATAATGCTACCTATCTGGACACCTACGGGTGGATACTCTTTCAACAGGAAAAATATAAAAAAGCCGAAAAAGCCCTGGGAAAAGCCCTGGAAAATAATGGAAAAGAAAGTGCAGCCATCCTTGAACATTACGGAGATTGCATGTATATGCTGAATAATGAAACCCGGGCTGTAAAATACTGGAAAAAAGCCCTTGAGAAAAGTGATGCTCCACAAGAACTCGAAGAAAAAATTAATACTAAAACCCTTGCTCCTTAAAAAAATATGCACAAAAGAACCCCTCTGCTAATCCTTTTTATACTGGCAGGCCTGGCAATGTCTACATACAGTTGTAAATCGTGGAAAAAAACCCGCGAAGCCCCTGAAACTGTAGAAATGAAAAAGCTCAAAGAACTGGTGGAGATCTCTTCCGGCAAAGGAATTGATTATGAATTTATGAGTGCAAAGCTATCCGGGAATGCCAGACTAAACGGAAATTCGTTCCGCTTCACTGCAACACTCCGAATGCAAAAAGACAGTGTAATATGGATCTCCGTCTCGCCCGGGTTCGGATTTGAAATTGCCCGCTTATTGATCACCCCTGATTCCATTAAAATGGTCAACCGTATTGAACAATCGTATATCCGGGAAGAATACTCAAAAATATATGGCTTACTGGGCATAGAAGTCCCCTTTTCAGGATTTCAGAATTTGTTCACCGGCAATATGCCGGATATTTCACCCGATTATAGCTGGGAAACCGATACCATCGATAATGTCCATATCATACGGCAAAAATCCCGCGAACACTCCGACAAACCATATCAAAAACCTGTGATCCAGGAATACAGAATTGATCCGCAAAATTATATGTTGCGAAAAATACGCATAGAGCAATTGAGCCCAACCTACAGGCTTCTAACTTTTGAATACTCAGATTTTCACCCCTTAGAGTCTCAATTGTATCCCAAAACAATTGAAGGAAAGCTGCATGATCAATCCAGAAACCAGTTTAATTTTACCTACAAATCGTTGAGCCTGAAAAAAGATCAAAATTTTCCTTTTCACATAAACGCTAAATATAAAAAAGTCAGTTTAAAAAATAATGAACCATAAGATATAGTTTCTTTATTTTTGCCAAATACTTATTCCTCTTATGGACAAAAACAGAATCAAACGGCTTGTCATTCTTCCTGTGCTGATCTTCTGCGCAGGCTTGTCATTATATGGGCAAACGAAAAAGGAAGAATTGCGTAAAGAAAAGCAGGAAATAGAGGAAACCATTCGCTATACAAATAAACTACTTTCCGAAACTGCTGACGATAAAAAGAGCTCATTAAAGCAACTCTCGCTTCTCGAGCAAAGCGTAAAAAACCGCGAGCAACTCATCACCACGATCAGCTCGGAAGTTGCCTACCTAAACGATCAAATCCGCCAGAACAAACGTGAGATTAGCAGACTAAACCAGGAGCTGGAGCAATTAAAGGACGAATATGCAAAAATGATTTATCACGCATATAAAACCAGATCCCGTTATCACCGCTTAATGTTCATTTTTTCCGCCGAAGACTTTGATCAGGCCTACCGGCGGCTTAAACATTTCCGACAATACGCAGACTACCGGCGAAAACAGGCGGCTCTGATCAATGAAAAGAAAGAAAAGTTAAGCGAAAGAAATGCCACGCTAAAGGAAGACACAGAACGAAAAACAGACCTGCTGGCCAATAAAGAACAGGAAAGGCGAAAGCTCAAAGCTGAAAAAGAAGGGCACAGCCAAACGGTGCATAACTTACAGGAAAAAGAACAACAACTAAAGCGGGAGCTGGCTCAAAAACGTGCTCAGGCTGAAGAACTGGAGAATGAAATTGAACGTATCATCGCTGCGGAAATGGCTGAAGCCGAAACTGCTACCCCCGATGAAAGCCCTTCCCCGGAATTTAAGCTTACTCCGGAACAAGTAGAACTTTCAGATGACTTTACCTCAAATAAAGGAAAGCTTCCATGGCCAACAAAAAGAGGCATAGTCTCCAGCAAATTTGGAAGAAATGCTCATGAAAACCTGCAGGGAATCGTAGAACTAAACAATGGCATCACGATACAAACATCCAAAAATGCTGAAGTTATGGCTATTTTTTCGGGAAAAGTTACCAAAGTCATCAGCATTGGTGGCAAAAAAGCTGTTTTACTACAACATGGAGATTATTTCACGCTTTATGATCACCTGGCGGATGTCACAGTTAACCCCGGGCAATCTATTTCTACAGGCGACGTTATTGGAATAGTAAAAACAGATAGAGACAGTAACCGCTCAGAAATCAACTTTCAGATATGGCAAGCCAGAAAAAAAGGACAACCTGAAAAACTGAACCCGGCTTTATGGCTTTTACCAAGATAATGCCAAAAACGCCGGTCCATGGACCGTGTTCTGCTTTGGCAAATTATTATCACGAAAGACATGCCCGGAAGCAAGGAGCCGGAAACTGAAAAAACTTGAACTAATCGAAACCCTAAGCTGTTTATCAATAGCAAAACGATTCGAATGAAAACCAAAATATCAAAACAGAGGAAGTAAATGGAATTGCTTTTTAACAGACTAAGAAGAATGATATTACTTTTGATCCCCGGCTTATTTACGGCTGGCATACTGCTTAGCCCGCATATGGTTTCAGCACATTCTTCTCCTTCCGGGGCAGACGATGATTCACTTATAACACACTGGGAAAGGATGACAGAGCATGTTTTTTCAGCACCGTTCCCGCTCAGCTATGATTCCACCATAGATTATCAATGTACGCTCTATGATTCCCTGGTTAAGCGATCCATTAACGATTCCGTTTTAACAATACGATTTAAACAGCTGAATGCCCGTTCTCCAATAGATCTTTCTTATAATGAACTGGTAGGCAATTATGTATCTCTCTATCTGGAGAAACGCAAGGCACTTACTTCCCGGATTTTAACCCGCATGAAATATTATTTTGCTCCATTTGAGCAAATGCTGGATAAATATGAATTACCCCTGGAGCTAAAGTATCTGGCGATCATCGAATCGGCATTAACCCAAAATGCCCGTTCCTGGGCAGGTGCCAGCGGTTTATGGCAGTTTATGGCGCCTACAGCAAGGATGTATGGGCTGAATGTAGACGTATATGTAGACGAACGTTATGATATCCACCGATCAACCGAAGCAGCTGCACAGCATTTGCAGGACCTTTACAACAACTACAACGACTGGCTCTTAGCTCTGGCGGCCTATAATTGCGGATCAGGAAATTTGAACAGGGCAATCCGGCGGTCTGGGGGAGAAACAGACTTCTGGGAAATACGACATCTTTTACCACGAGAAACGCAGGCCTATGTCCCTGCCTTCATTGCTGTTAACTACATATTCCAACATGCCGGAGATCACTTTCTGCAACCTGGATTTGCTGAAATTCCTTTATTAAGCAGTGATACGGTATCAGTGAAAAACAAACTCCGCTTCGATCAACTCGCAGAAGTACTGGACATCGAAAAAGAAACCCTTCAAACTCTGAACCCGGCCTATCGACGCGGCCTTATCCCTGCCAGTAAAGAAAAACCTTATACCCTTTATCTGCCGGAAAATAAAATCCCTATCTATCTTGCTCATGAAGATAGCCTTCATGAATATAAAACCCAGACTGAACGCGAAATGGAAAAAAAACTGGCCGAAAAATACGGCCCTGTAACTCAAGGCATCCATCGCGTTAAACGCGGACAAAGCCTGGGAAGTATTGCTTCAAAATATGGCTGTGATATCCTGGACATCAAAGATTGGAATAATTTGACCTCAAACTTGATATATCCCGGGGATGAACTCATCGTGTTTGCCCCTGAAAAAATCCTGAAAGGAGAAATTAAACCCGGCGACCATCAAAAATTAGCCTCTAAAGAAACCGGCGATCATCTATATCACACCGTGCAAAAAGGAGATACCCTCTCTGAAATCGCAGAGCAATATCCCGGAGCCTCCGTAAATTCTATCAGACAGATGAATAATCTCACAAATGACAGAAATCTGCGCCTGGGCCAAAAGCTGAAAATTTCCAAAGAAGCCGGATGATTTTACCAAAAAAGATTTTTTGCATGATTTTTGATGAACTAACGAACAAAAAAAACATGAACCGAACAAAAGCCATCTGGGCCGTTTTATTAGCCCTCCCGTTTTCTGCTTTTTTAAGCTGTGATAGCAAGGTTGAACAATCCAGCTCGAAACCGGCATCCTCCGGAACTACACTTGAGTTGTTGGTTGTTATAGAGAATAATCTCTGGGAAAGCCCCGTAGGGGAAGAGGTTCAGAATTATTTCGGACAGGAACAAGACGGCCTCGGGCAAAGCGAGCCCATGTTTGATATAAGGCAATTACCGCCTGCACAATTCAACAAGCTTTTTCAAAAACACCGCAACATTATCATACTTAAGACAGATGAAAATACTACGGCCAAAACTATATATAAAAAGAATGTATGGTCTCAACCCCAGTTCGTGGTTAGCATGGAAGCTCCCAACCGGGATTCCTTAAAACTATTGCTGGAAAACGAAAAAAAGAATATGCAAGAGGTCTTCTATAAAGCCGAACGTAAGCGCATGCAAAAAGCTTATGAACGGATAACCCAAAAAGACCTGGCCAACCGGATCCGAAATACCATGAATATTTCTATGCTGGTGCCCAAAGGTTTTTATATCGCAGAATTGAAAGAAGACTTCCTGTGGCTGCGCAGAGAACCCCCCGAAATGTCTCATGGGATCCTGATCTATACAGAACCATACACAGATACCACTCAATTTCATGTAACCAACATCCTTGAAAGAAGAGACTCCGTAACCAAAAAATTTATCCCCGGCCCGCTGGATGGAACCTATATGACTACTGAACGATTACTCAGCCCTTTTTCCCGGAAAACAAAGTTCAAAGACCAATACGCCATAGAAGTCAGAGGATTATGGAAAACAAAAAATTATCAAATGGGGGGACCCTTCCTGAATATTACAACCTATGATGATAAAAATAACCGGCTACTTACTATGGATGGCTTTGTGTATCACCCCAACAAACCCAAGCGGAACTATCTTATGCAACTGGAGGCGATCATTCATTCCATAGAGTTTTTGGAGAAAGAAAAAACCCAGGATACCCCTTAAGCAGTGTTTGTCCATAATGTCCGATATCTGCGTTGTTGCTCAAATTTTAAATCCTCATATACGCTAGTATACTGCGGTTTAAAATTTTTTTCACAAGCTTAATTATTTTTAAAGATGTTCAAGA
>JAWOBQ010000308.1:0-4202 GCA_046484255.1 Bacteroidales bacterium
GAATATTATATTTGTCTTCTCCTGCTTGATAAACTCTGGCTAAATTGATCCTGGAATAGAAGGATATTTCATACGAAGGATTTTTCTTGCTTACATGGCGGTATGCTTCTGCAGCCTGCGCCGGTTTTCCGGCTTCCTGGTAAACCTGAGCTTTAATAAAGAGCATGCGGTTGCGGATGTCTTTGTTTTTACTGGCTTTTGCCGCTTTATCCAGCCATTCTATAGCTTTATCATATTGCTCCATATCTATATAAAGCTGGGCAAAAACTCTCGGGTACATCCGTTGAGCCTCTTTGGAAACCTTGCCCTTGCGATTATCGAAAAAACGAACCTCTTCCAGTAAATTCAGGGCCTGTTCGTAATTGCCCCGCATAATATCTACCCTGGATTTCCATACCATCGCATCGTAGATCAGATTGCGGCGATGATACTTGGAGATAATAAAATTGAACAGACGCATGGAAAGCATATACTCCTGCTTGTAAAACTGAGATTTTCCCATCAAAAGGTAGGCGTTGTCTATCCAGTTGTTGTGCTCGATCCCGTTAAATTCCATGGAGTGTTGTTGAATGACTTTTGCCGACTTTTCGATGGCCCTGTTCATCTGGGGAGTAGCATTCTGAGCAGCGGCTTCATCTGCCAGGCGAAATACCGGTAAGATCTGGTTAAAGTTATCCTGATGGGCATCCCGGATTTGTCTGAGACCTTCTTTAAAAGCTTGGTTGCCATTCCAGTAAGTGTTGTATTTTGCCCTGACATTATGGTAGGTACGCCGGGTCCAGGTGTTCTTGCGGGTAGAACATCCCTGAAGCAAAAACAATACTGAGAATAACAGTAACGTAATTGAATATATATATTTTCGGCTTGTCTTAAACAATATCGGTCTTTGTTTTTATAAGATAGTATTTATGTAACTAAATAATGAACAAAATATTTTATGTTTGATAATATCCGTAGTGCTTATATCTATTTTAAAAAACAGGAGGCCGGTCTAAAAAGAGCAGCTTTGATTTTTATGGCATTTTTCCCGTCCCCTATCGGGTGGAAGCCGTTGAACCAAGCATGTTTTTACAACAAAAACTAAAAATGACCAAATGTATTTTATGCAAGTTTATCCCGAAGAACGGGATAAAAACAAACGGTTTTATAAAAAATTTGTCATATAAAGATCTGCCATCCTTAAAGCAAAGGCAAAGCTGATTTTTAGGGGTTGAATAAAAAAGTTGTGTTTTTATACCGGACATAAACATATTATCTTTTTCTTGATCTCAGGGGACAAATACTTCCAGGAATTTTACAGTTGCCTGAGGATAGATTTCTATGTGATTAATTGCGTTGGGAATAAGCAGGGTTTCTCCTTTGCTGAGCGTTAATGGGGTTTTGTTTCCGGCGATAATTTGCATATTCCCCTCAATACAGACATAAGCAACAAAGGAATCCAGCTCGCTGTAATCTTTTTTCATTCCCTGATCCAGCAACACCAGGTTAGCACTGAATTTTTCCGAGCTTACCAGGTTTGATGAAGCATTTTTTTTGATCGTATAGCTGGTCTTATAATTCTCTTTCACAGAAAAATCAATAGCCTCAATGGCTTGCTCTGTGTGAAGTTCTCGTGGTAATCCGGAAGCATCGAGGCGGTCCCAGTCATAGATGCGGTAAGTAATGTCTGAGGTTTGCTGGATCTCTGTCAGTAAAATTCCCGGCCCCAGTGCATGAACCCGGCCGGCGGGAATATAAAAAACATCCCCCTGTTTTACCTGCTCGAAATTCAGCAAGTCTTTCAGTCTGCCCTCTTCCACACTTTTAAGGTATTCCTGTCTTTCTACTTTCCGGTTAAAACCACTGATCAGCTGACTGCCTTCTTCAGCCTGAAGAATGTACCACATTTCTGTTTTTCCGAATGAGCCGTGCCGCTTTTCGGCCAGCTTGTCATCCGGGTGAACCTGTATGGAAAGCCAGCTATTGGCATCAATGAACTTGATCAATACAGGGAATATCTCTCCGTATTCCGTAAATAGCTTGTCTCCTACAAGCTCCCCCATAAATATTTCTACCAACTCATTCAGGTTGTTGCCTTTGAGCTCCCCGTTTATTACAAGCGATTCATTTCCAGGTACACCGGATAGCACCCAGGCTTCTCCGCATTGCATGGCTGGAGCTTCACGGTGGTTTAACTGTTGCCGGATCTTGCTGCCGCCCCATAGCTTTTTCTGGTATACCGGCTTAAACTTAAAGGGATATAGAATGTTCATCGTTTTTCTTTTGTACAAAAATAGAAAATATTAAGCCCGGTAAAATGATTTTAAATACTTTCGTACAATAAAAAACAGGCTGTATAAGTGTTCGCTCAGACCTTATGAATTAATATTCAGGGATAAAATGGGCGTGGAACAAGTAAATTTTTTATCAGATGATCTTAATTCGTGTTTGTCCATAATGTCCGATATCTGCGTTGTTGCTCAAATTTTAATTATTTTTAAAGATGTTCAAGAGCTCACTTTGTTCGGTTCGCACGCCCCGATAAAAAAACGGGGCAAGCACCCGGTAAAAACGGGGGAAGCACCCGGTAAAAACGGGGCAAGCACCCGGTAAAAACGGGGCAAGCACCCGATAAAAAAACGGGGCAAGCACCCGATAAAAAAACGGGGCAAGCCTTGATCTCGAACATTCTGAATCAAACACTCGACTTTATAGACAGACACTAATTCGTCTTTGCTGAAAAACATGAAATTGTGCTATCCTTATATGAGGCTCGACCGGTTTTTTCTGCAGGACCTGAAATATCAGAGGAATGCACGAAGAATGCTTTTACAGAACATAAGAGGGAGGCTTAAGTGATGAACTGCAAAGAACGGAATAAAGACAGAGGGATAGGGGTTTAACAAATCAATGGCTGTAAATGCTTTGGTATATTGAAAAAGAAAGAAGATACATATCCGACAATAAGAATTAAATAATCAGGCAGATGAAAATCATTGGAATTACCGGAACGATTGGTGCGGGGAAAGGTACTATCGTGGAATATCTTGTTATTGAGAAAGGCTTCAGGCATTTTTCCGTGCGGGGTTTTTTGACGGAAGAGGTTAAGCGCAGGGGTATGGAAGTTAATCGTGATAGTTTTGTGACGGTAGCAAACGACTTACGGGCAAAGCACTCTCCATCTTATATAGCAGAAGCATTGTTTCAGGAAGCTGAAAAAACGGGAATGGATTGTGTGATCGAAAGTTTACGAACGGAAGGGGAGGTGGAGGCATTGAAAAGCAAAGGAAATTTTTATTTGTTTGCTGTAGATGCTAAACCGGAGATCCGTTATGAACGGATATTGAAGAGGGCTTCGGAAACAGACAATATTTCATATGACACCTTTCTGGATAATGAAAGGAGAGAGATGCAATCGGATGATCCCAATAAACAGAACCTGAAAGCATGTATTCAACAAGCCGATTATCTGTTCCGTAATGACGGAACGATTGCGGAACTGTATGCCCGGGTTCAGAATGCCCTGGAAGAGATCGATAAAGCTCCTGAAATGGAGAACGATCCATAGAGAACGCTCTATAGACTCCCCTTTACGGCGTTCCCTTCTTAGCCTTTCCTCTATAAAGGCCGATCCATAGAAAATGCTTCACAGACTTCCCTTTACGGCGTTCCCTTTATAGGCTTCCCCCATAAAGGTCGTTCCCATAGAGAATGTTCCATAGACTTCCTTGCCGGTGCTTACTTCTTTGCTCATCGCTCAGGATGCAGGCAGGCTATAAAACCGGACAGGGCTGAATTCAGGATATTTATATGGATGGATTAATGCTTAGTATCGTTCACTCACGTTTTCCCAGTCAATAAGCTTGAAAAAGTCTTCGATATAATCGGGTTTTTTGTTTTGCTTATCCAGATAGAAGGCATGTTCCCAGACATCACAGGTTAGTAATGGTGTTAATCCTTCGCGCAATGGGTTCTCGGCGTTACGCCCCTGTGTAATATGGAGTTTTCCATTCTGATCTTTGGATAGCCAGGCCCATCCGGAGCCAAACAAGGTGGCAGCAGCTTTGGAAAAAGCCTGTTTAAAGGCATCAAAGGAACCAAATTCTTTTCTTATCGCTTCAGCCAGGGCTCCTTTCGGTTCTCCTCCTCCGTTTGGTTTCATGCAGTTCCAATAAAATGTATGATTCCACACCTGGGCTCCGTTGTTGAAAATTCCGCCTTCG
>JAWOBQ010000332.1:0-7158 GCA_046484255.1 Bacteroidales bacterium
CTAAAATATGCGGGTTTAATTCAGGGCGAGATAAAAGCGCCGTATATTAAATATTGTATTAACAGGAAGAATTGGGAAACTGCCAAACGATTATTTGAAGACCTGTTTTCAGCAGAAGCTCCCGTAACATCATGCTCGGAAAAATCAAAAAAATTAACATAACCCATCATTAAAACATTTGACTTATGAAACGCGTAATCGTAATGAACCTGCTGATCGTATTATTTTCCATTGGTGCGGCTAATGCGCAAAAAGCAGAGGTATTGTATTTCAAAGCCGATCTGGGATGCTGTCAGGCACGAACCTGTGATTTTATTGAAAAACAGGTAAAACAAGTTGTCAAAGAAAACTACAAGAATGATGATGTCGTTTTCAGGCAGGTAAAACTTGCTGATAAGGCAAATGCAGAACTGGTAAAAAAGCATAAGGCCAAATCCCAAACGGTTGTAATTGTAAACACGCAGGGTAGCGAAAAGGTTACTGATGTTACATCCATTGTGAAGCAGTACTCAAGGTCTAAAGATAAGGACGAGCTTGAAGATAAACTGATCACAGCGATAAAGGAAACATTATAAGTTTCCGGATCCCTTTTTTCCGGGTATCCCTTTTTGCATTATAAATCAATCCATGCATTGTAACGGGTATTTCCGGACATGTATAGGTGTAGCAATTCAGCGGCAACATAGAGAAAATATTATTTTGCAGATAAAGTACGATGAGTCCGGTCTAAAAAGGTCGTATTTGATTTCCAGCGGATGAAATAAATTTTGAGTTTTTAGGCCAGCATCTACTATTAAAAAAAACAAAAAAACATGGAAATTAAAGTATTGGGGCCCGGTTGTGCCAAGTGCAAAACGACCGAGAAAGCCGTTCAGGAGGCCGTCAATGAAAGTGGTAAGGATATTACCATCACCAAAGTTGACGACGTGATGAAAATCATGGAATACGGAGTTATGCGCACCCCCGCCATTGTAGTCAATGAAAAAGTGGTGAGCAGCGGTAAAGTGCCTTCGAAAAAAGAACTGGATAAAATTATTGAAAACCTGTAAATTGTGGCCAATGATCAAAAGCGCGAAGTATAGCATAGGTATCTTCCTGATGGCAGCTTTGTTTGTCGCTTGCGGTGACCAAGGCGAACAGGAACAAGATAAAAAGGAACACGATAAACAAAAAGAAGAAATTTCCGGAGAAAATGCATCCTACGGAGATGCCAAAGTGGAAATATATTATTTTCACGGAAACAGAAGGTGTGCCAATTGTAACGCCATCGAAGAGGTGGTAAAAAATCTGGTGAACGAAAAATATGGTAATAACGAGGATGTTATGTTTTATACGCTTAACTATGAAGCGGAAAAAAATGAAGCGATTGCAGAAAAACACGATATTCGTATGTCTTCGCTGATCATTGTATCAGAGGGAAAATCGGTCGACCTGACTATGGATGCTTTTCAAAATGCAAAAAGTAAGCCCGAATATCTTAAAAACGAAATTACTACGGTAATCAATGACTTTTTATCCTGATTTTGTCAAATCTTTTCTTATGACACAGAAAAGATTTTTTCCGGGGTTTCATTTCGTAAATTTACGAACTTCTAAATTAAAAGAGAAGGATGGATTTTTTAAATGAATTGATCGCTGCTTCCAACTGGCCTGTATTTACCGCCCTGATATTGGGTTTAATGACGGCGATCAGTCCATGTCCTTTAGCCACAAACATCAGTGCTATTGGTTTTTTAAGCCGTGATATCACAAACAAGCGAAAGATATTATGGCAAAGTATAATTTATACGTTAGGGCGCAGCATCGCTTATGTAGGTCTGGCGGGCATTTTTCTGCTGGGTATAGACCAGGGCGAGGCTCAGGGTTTTTTTGCTACTTATGGTGAGCGCATTTTGGGTCCTTTACTAATACTAATAGGTCTTTTTATGCTGGATATTATAAAGTTTCGCATGCCCGGGTTATCCGTCGTTTCAAAAAAAGCGGAAGAAAAAAGTAAAAGCGGCCGTTTCTGGGGCGTTTTGTTTCTTGGGATCGTTTTTGCACTCGCTTTCTGTCCGTACAGCGGAGTGCTTTATTTTTTGATGTTAATTCCCTTAACGTTATCCAGTCCGGAAGGCTTATTATTGCCTTTTGCTTTTTCCATCGCTACTGCACTTCCGGTGATCCTTTTTGCTTTGCTGATCGCTTTTGCTATATCAGCAGCCGGAAGGTTTTACGACCGCATCAAGTCATTTGAATTTTGGTTCAGGCGGGTCGTAAGTGTGTTATTTATACTAACAGGTATTTATATGATCATTATAGTATATTTTTAATTTATGAGTTCGTTCTAAACAATGCTGTCTTTTAAATCTGAAAACCGAAAAAGAAAAAATCAGAAGTTCGTTCTAAACAATGCTGTCTTTTAAATCCTCTATGAGAATTGAGCGACACACAGGGGATGATTAAAAAGGGATCATCGTCCCGGCAGCTACCGGGAGCAGGCAAAATGACGCCTTGAGCATAAGGGGTAAGCCACTGAAGATCAACAACCTTTAAGGATGGGGTAAAGCTGAGCTTCAACAGTTGAAAAAAACTTTGTGTTTTTAGCCCCGGCTCATATATATTTTTAAAATTAGCGAATTATTATGGAGATCAACAGAGAGTTAAAAATATTATTTTGGATGATCGTTCTCTTCCTGGCGGCCTACTTTTTGCCTTTTGAAAGTGATCGATTTATGCCGGCTATAGAGGCCTCCATGGATTTAACCAGGTGGTATGCCCGGGAGCATGTGATCTTATGTTTATTGCCGGCATTTTTCATTGCCGGGGTTATAGCGGTATTTGTCAGCCAGGGGGCCGTGATGAAGTATTTTGGCGCTAAGGCCAAAAAATGGGTGGCTTATTCCATTGCTTCTGTGTCAGGCACTATTCTGGCCGTATGCAGCTGCACTATTTTGCCGCTTTTTTCCAGCATTCACAAGCGCGGAGCGGGCTTAGGCCCGGCGATTGCCTTTCTGTATTCCGGCCCGGCGATTAACATACTGGCGATTATCCTTACCGCCAGGATTTTAGGCTTTGAAATGGGTGTTGCCCGTATTATAGGTGCTGTCGTCTTCGCCATCGTCATCGGTTCGGTGATGTCATTGATTTACAGTAAAGAGGAAAAAGCCAAAAAAGACGAACAGATGAATTTTCCTGATGTAGCGGAAAAACGCCCCATGTGGCAAACGGCATTTCACTTTTTCACGCTGGTGGCCATTTTGGTTTTTGCCAACTGGGGAAAACCTTCTGATGGTATTACTGACGGAATTTGGTACTGGATATGGACTAATAAATGGTACATTACTGCAGTATTTGCGCTGCTGTTGATCTATTCCCTGATTGCCATCCTGAAGATCAAATGGCAGCACGTAGCCATTGCTGCTGTTGTTACGGCCATTTCTGCTTTAATAAGTCCTAATCCGCAAATCCCTATGCTTGTAGGAATTGCCGGATTGAGTGTGATCACATTGTTGGATAAACGGGATCCGGACAATACGGAATGGACAATATCCGCCTGGGATTTCACGAAGCAAATTATGCCGCTACTTGCCATCGGCGTTTTGGCAGCCGGATTTCTATTGGGATCAACCCACGGTGATACGAATATGCCCGGGATTATTCCGAATGAGTGGGTTGTTAATCTGGTAGGCGGCAATTCTGTATTCTCTAACTTTTTTGCCTCCATTGTAGGTGCCTTTATGTATTTTGCCACCTTAACCGAAGTTCCGATCCTGCAAGGCTTAATCGGAGCCGGGATGGGCAAAGGACCGGCACTGGCATTGTTGCTGGCAGGCCCTTCCCTCTCCCTGCCCAATATGTTGGTAATACGCGGTGTTATCGGAACCCAAAAAACGCTGGTTTATGTTTTTCTCGTTGTAATTATGGCAACTACATCAGGATTAATTTACGGAACTTTCTTTTAAAATTTAAACCTGAGTCCGGTCTAAAAAGGACACATTTGATTTTCAGCAGCTTTTTACCCCGAACCCTAAAGTGTGAAGCCGCTGAAAATCAGCCACCCTTTAAGGATGGGGTAAAGCTGATTTTTAGCTCTGTGATAAATTTTGTGTTTTTAGACCGGAGCCAAACCTTATAACCAAAGACAACCGAAATCTTCCTGCTTTAACAATTCATTTATTTCTTCCATATTAAAATACTCAGGATCAAATTCGCCACCAAGCCAATCAAGCATCTCATCATGTTCTTCCTCTTCAGGATCGGATATTGTTTTTAATAACGCCTCATAACCTCCAATTCCACCGCAATCTTCAGGAGGAGAATTTCGTTTTCCTTTGATGCATCTGGGAATTTGCTCTCCACCTTCGTCTTTAATGATTTTCTCCAGTCGAATTTCATGCTCCCAATCATCCCCAAAATCATATTCATACAAAATCTTCTGGTTTTCCTGATATAATATATCTTTCAGCTTTACAGTCCTGGAATCTTTTGCCTCTTCTATCTCAAATTCTTCAGGAGCATATTCATATTTTTGATCAGTAAATAAGTGCAGATGGGAATTGGTCCAACCCATTGTTGTTTGAAGTATTCGATGCAAATCCACAAGCAAGGTCTCAGGATCAACTAATATTATTCTCCATATCGGTGGTTTGGAACCTTTCAAAGTAATTTTTAACTGATAGACATCTTCTTTCATAATAGAGATATTATAGTTTGATCATACAAAGATAAATAAATATTGCCGATAAAAAAATTTATAAAAATATTATTTGTGCGTTCGGTCTAAAAAGTGTACTTTTGATTTTCAGCGGCTTTTTGTCCCGCACCCTAACGATCAAGCCATTGAACCGGTCATGCTTTTACAAAACACACAGAAAATGACAAAACATATTTCATCCCGGGAGACGGGATTGAATTGAATTTCAGCCATATGAAGATCAGTCACCCTTTAAAGATGGGGCAAAGCTGATTTTCAGCAAGTGTGAAAAAATTTGTATTTTCAGAGCAGACTCATAATTAAAAAACCAACATGATAAACTGGTTTGAAAACAACGCTGTCCCGATCCTTTTAATAGTAGGTATTATGTTTTTGATACCTATCGTATTATCTCAGTTTACCAAAAAACTGCATTTACCCAATATAATTGCCTATATGCTAGCGGGTATCTTGCTGGGCCCTTCCGTGCTCAACTTTCTGGATGAAAAAACTTTGGGTAACATGGAATTCATAACCCACATGGTTTTGGGTTTTGTGGCTTTCAAAATTGGATTGGAAGTGAATATCAGAGAAATACTGGCTCATGGCCGGGGAATTATTATTACCGTTCTTTCTGAATCTTTTTTAGCTGTTATCCTCGTAGCATTATTCCTGTATATTCTCACCGGAAATCTGGCTTTAGCATTAATATTCGGAGCTTTGGCTCCTGCCAGTGCCCCCGCAGGAACCATTGCTGTTATTGATGAAACCAGATCCAAAGGCAGACTTACCCAAACCTTGTATTCCGTTGTGGGATTAGACGACGGACTGGCCATTATTATATTCGGCTTGATAAGTCCTATAGCCGTCTTTCTTTTATCACATTCCGGTAGTACGGAAATTATGGACGGCAATGTATGGTTGGCTTTTCTGGAACCTTTTGGCAAAATTGGCCTTAGTATAGGATTGGGAGGAATAGCGGCCGCTTTTTTTATTGGGCTGACACGTATTAAAGGTTTTCGTGAAGAGCTGTTATCATTGTCATTTGGAACGGTTATTTTATTGATCGGGATCAGCAAGATAGCAGGGCTTTCTGAAATTCTCGTTGGCATGATATTCGGCATTGTGGTTGGAAACTATCCCAATTTAAATAAGATCAAGGACTTTGAAGAAAAAGAAATAGGCTTTATTATTCCGCTTTTTTATCTTATTTTTTTTACTTTGGCCGGGGCAAACCTCCATCTGGAATCTGTTCCTTCCCTGGGGTTGATCGGTCTGCTTTATATAACAGGAAGAATTGTTGGAAAGGGGTCAGGGGCATTTATTGGCGCAAGTATGGGAAAGTTGGAAACAAAAATACGCAAATACCTGGGGTTTGGCATCCTTTCACAAGCCGGTGTGGCAATCGGTCTGGCACTCGTCGTAAAAAACCGGTTTCAGGGTTTAGGCCCCGAAATTAACGAAGCCGGATTAACCATGGGGGATCATATCGGAAATATCGTCTTTACAACCATTACAGCAACCAGTGTGGTTTTTGAAATCCTGGGGCCTATATTAACCAAATATGCGCTCAAAAAATCAGGAGAAACACAGGAATAAACTTGGCTGTAGATCACTAACCACCGCGGAATATCTGACAGGTTTTGAAACCTCTAAGGCCTTCAATATATAGTTTTCCTGAAAAAAAATAACGTATGTTTACGTCAGTTAATTTTTTTGACGTATATTTGCGTCAGAAGATAGAAAATAATACATCTGATGGTCCAAAAGAAAGCAATGAGTTTTTTCGACAGATACCTTACGGTATGGGTTGCATTAGGAATTATTGCCGGTGTTGCACTGGGCTATTATGCCGGCGACAGCATAGAGACACTCAGCGAACTGGAGATCGCCAGGGTAAATATACCAATTGCCATTTTAATCTGGCTGATGATCTATCCTATGATGCTTCAGATTGATCTCTCCAGCATAAAAAACGTGGGTAAAAAGCCTAAAGGAGTAATCATGACTTTGATCATCAACTGGCTGATCAAACCATTTTCCATGGCTTTTTTCGCCTGGCTTTTCTTCTCACATATTTATCAGGCATGGATCGATCCTTCTATGGCTGAAGAATATATAGCCGGTGCCATCATTCTGGGGGCTGCGCCCTGCACGGCAATGGTGTTTGTATGGTCTTACCTGACAGACGGAGATCCCAACTATACGCTGGTACAAGTATCGGTGAACGATCTGATCATCTTGGTGGCATTCATACCCATTGTTGGGCTGCTTTTAGGAATCACCAATATATCAATTCCTTATAACACCTTAGTAGCAAGCATAGTAATATTCGTAGTTATTCCGCTGGTTGCAGGAGTTATCACCCAGCGATTAGCGATCAGGTCAAAGGGACCACCTGCAGTACATGGTCCTGCCCGTGTTCGTCCTGAGTTTGGCGCAGATCGCGACGTTCATGCGCTACACGCGGTTCAGCATGCTGG
>JAWOBQ010000022.1:0-5060 GCA_046484255.1 Bacteroidales bacterium
TTCAGATTTTCTGCTCATACTGGCTGAAACAGGGGATGCACAGGTCTTTGCCCGCATATCGCCTGATACGGGATTCCATGACCTTTTCTTTGCTTAACCTTCCGGGTGGTATTACTGTATATTGTTATTCAGTTCATTGAGAATAATATTCTAACCCCCAATATAGTGGGGGGGAATGTGAAGATCAATCCTTTTTTTATTATTACAGGCCTGATCGCAGCCAGCATGATCTGGGGCATCCCCGGGATGCTGCTGATAGTTCCTTTCCTTGCCATTCTACGTATCGTATTTTATCATCTCAGCTATATGCGACCCTTTAGCTTTTTACTGGGAGAAGAAGGCACCAGGCGCCATGCGATCTCGGTGGATAATATTCAGCATTTCTGGAGGAAAACGTTTCGGAGAAGATAACTATAGAACCAAGCGGGCATTATCCTCAAATAAGAACAGGCATCCCGGATTATCAACCAAAAATAAATAAGCGGGAGGATTCTGCATTTGCGGATATTTGTTACTTTTGACCTTTAAATTCACCATAAGGATATAACCAATAACCCGGCCCTGTTCCCGGTATATGAACAGCTTTTGCATAAGGCTAAATTACATTTTATTTGGATCATTTTTTCATAGCAGGTTCATCAGTTAATTATGGCTATAGTAACAATAACATCAGACTGGGGCGATCGTGATTTTTACAGGGGTGCAGTAAAAGGAAAGCTTTTGTCGGCCCTTTCGGACATCACCATCGTAGAGATCACACATCAGATAGAACCCCATAACATAGCATCAGCTGCATTTATTTTGCGGCATAGTTTCCGGGAGTTCCCTCCGGGCAGCATTCATATAATTTCCGTATACAGCACAGCTTCCATAGATAACCGTCATGTGGCTGTTTTCTTGGATGGACATTATATTATAGGTGCCGACAACGGCTTGTTAAGCTTATTATCCGACAACAAACCGGAAAAGGTTATAGAGATCGATATGGTTCAGGATTCGGACTACTTTGTATTTCCGGGGCGTGATATTTTTGTAAAGGCAGCTATAAAACTGGCGCGTGGTGAGCCTGTTGAATCGCTGGGTTATGACGGAGGGGAGCTCAGGGAGATCGCTTTATGGAGCGCTTCTACAGACCGGGATCCGGAAAGCGGTAACGACCGCATTAACGGCAAAGTAGTTTATGTCGATAATTATGGAAATTGCATAACAAATATCCCCTTTGATACGTTTATGCAATTATGGAAAAACCGGGGTTTTTATGTACATATAGCAGCTCACAGCAGCCAGCAATCAAAGCTTTATGAAGCTTATGACGAAGTGGATGAAGGAAAAATGCTGGCGTTAATGTCTACCACAGGATTTTTGGAGATCGCTATAAACCAGGGAAGAGCAGACCGCCTGTTGGGGCTGAAAGCTTACGAATCCTCCGTTATGATAGAGTTTACAGATTCGTTGTAAGCAAGCCCATCTCCGCAAATTTTTATATTTTTGCACGATCAAAAAATAAAGAGACAGACCAATATGTTTACGGTATTCAGAAAAGAGATAAACAGTTTTATGAGTTCCCTGATCGGGCAGATCACGATTATCGTGTTTCTTTTGATCAACGGCTTGTTCCTTTGGGTATTTCCCCTGGGATTTAACATTGCGGAATACGGTTATGCCACCCTGGACAATCTTTTTATGCTGGCTCCTTTTGTTTTTCTGTTTCTTATCCCGGCTATCACCATGCGTATGTTTGCAGATGAACGCAAAACGGGTACTTTTGAGCTGCTGATGACCAAGCCGCTAAAAGACATACAGGTGATTCTGGGCAAATACCTTGCCGGCGTTGTTTTAGTAGCATTAAGCATTTTACCCACATTAGTATATTTTTACTCCGTATACCAATTAGGGGATCCGGCAGGCAATATTGACACAGGCGGCACATGGGGCTCTTATATCGGGCTGCTTTTCCTGGGCTCCGGCTTTGTAGCTATCGGCACTTTTTGTTCATCCCTCACACAAAACAGTATCGTTTCATTTCTTTTAGCATTAATGATCAGTGGGTTTTTCTATATTGGCTTTGAGTATATTCATTCACTCTCTATCTTTGGCTCTTTTGATCTGTTTATAAAATCGTTAGGCATAAATGCCCATTACACTTCCATGAGCCGTGGTGTATTGGATACGCGGGATATTTTATATTTTCTGAGCCTGATAGCATTCTTTGTTTTATTAACGAAAATTTCTTTAGAAAGCAGAAAGTGGTAAGCTTATGAGCAAGAAAAAAGATATACGCCGGCAAAATGTAATTCAGCTAATTCTGGGGCTGGTCATTATTGCCCTGCTAAACCTAATAGGGCAACACTATTTTACCCGCTTTGACCTGACCTCGGAGAAAAAATACACCTTGTCTGAAACGACAAAAGAGCTTGTCAGGTCGTTTGATGATTATGTCACCTTCAGGGTATATTTAGAGGGGGATTTTCCGGCAGGATTCAAAAAATTAAAGCGTGAGACCCGTGAGATGCTGGATGAGTTTGTAGCATATAACGCCAACATCCAATATGAGTTTATTGATCCTTCTGAGGTTACAGACCAGCGCAGAAGGAACGATTTTTATGCAGATCTCAATGAGAAAGGGATCGAACCTACGACGCTTCGCACCGAGGAGAGTGGCAGACATTCTCAACAACTGATCTTTCCGGGAGCTATAGTAAACTATAAAGCCACCCGTGAAGAAGCGGTAAATTTTCTGGAATCGCAAATGGGGGCTTCCACCGAAAACCAGATCAATGCTTCTATACAAGCCCTTGAATACAATCTGGCTACGGTATTAAAGAAACTAAAAAGTGCGGAAAAAGATAAGATCGCTTTCCTTCACGGCCATGGAGAGATCCCCAAGCTCCATCTGGAGGGGGCGAAAAATGCATTATCCGAATTTTATAACGTAAGTCATTTTATCACGGAAGAAAAAGTTAACAGCCTGTTGGACCGTACGGAAGTAGATTCATCGAATGTGGAAGTTGAACCCCGTTTCAAGGCTATTATTATAGCCCGCCCCACGAAAGCATTCAGCAAGCGGGAAAAGTTTTTGATCGACCAGTATATCATGCACGGAGGCAAAGTCCTTTGGATGATCGACCCGGTAATGACGGATATGGATTCGTTACAAGCCAGCCCACGAACATTAGCGATGCCGGCAGACTTAAACCTGGATGATCTTTTGTTCCGTTATGGCGTTCGCCTGAACCGAAACCTTATACAAGACCTTCGCTCGGCAGAGATCCCGTTGAACACCCAGCCTGCCGGCATGAAGCCCCGCTTTGAAATGTTTCCCTGGCCTTATTTTCCGGTATTAATGCCGGCCGGTGACCATCCTATTGTGAAAAATCTCAACGGCATCAAAGGTGAATTTACCAGCACCCTGGATACCATTTCGGAAAATGATATTTCCAAGACCATGCTTCTAAAGACTTCCCCAAACACCAGGGTTTTAAGAGCACCCACGGAGATAAACCTGAGTATTATCAACCGAAAACCCACCAAGCGTGCTTTTAACAGCGGAAGCCAAAACGTGGCCGTTTTGCTTGAAGGTAGCTTCCCCTCAGTATATAAAAACCGTATGCCCCCGGAGATCACCAAAAGTAAAAAAATGGCCTTTCGCACCAAAAGCCATCCTACCCAAATGATCGTAGCCTCCGACGGTGACATTATCAAAAATGCCAGCAGTGCCCGGCAGGGAAATACACAGCCTTTACCGCTGGGTGTCGACAAATTTACCGGACAACAATATGGTAACGAAGACTTTATCGTTAATGCGATGAATTATCTCTGCGATGAAACAGGTTTGCTGAATGTCCGATCCCGGAACCTGGAAATTCGTATAATGGACCGTGCAAAGATTGCCGCACAAAAAATGCAATGGCAAATTATCAATGTCGTGATCCCGGTAGCCTTGGTGTTATTGCTAAGCCTGGTCTGGAATTTGATCCGCAGAAGAAAGTATATTAAAAAAAATAAAAACTGATTATGACTAATATTATCAAAAAAAATAAATTCCTTATTATAACAACGGTGGTTTTAGGCATAGTAGCTGTCTGGCTTTTAACAAATCAGCGCAGCAGCAAATTAGCCGGTGCCAGCCAGGATTTTTCCGTACGTGATACCTCCTCGATCACCAAAATATTTCTTGCCAAAAAAGATGAATCTTCTGTTATCCTGAGCCGTGGAGAGAACAACCGTTGGCTGGTGAATAACGACATGAAAGCCTCTACGGATGCAGTAGGTATACTGCTGGAAACATTACGGCGTATAGACATCCGGCGCCCGGTGGCAAAAGCAGAATATGATAACGTGATCAAGCGGCTTTCTTCCATAGGGGTAAAAGTAGAGATCTATCAGAAGAAACCGCTTTTCCATTTGTTAGGCATAGATTTTTTTACAAAAGAACGGAAAACAAAAACTTTTTATGTGGGTGATGCCACACGTGATAACCTTGGAACTTATATGCTCAGGGAAGGTGCTGATGTCCCCTATGTAGTATCTATACCAGGATTCCGGGGATTTCTCACCCCACGCTTTAAAGCCAAAGCGGATAAATGGCGGGATCACACTATGATAGCCGAAAAAGCCAGTGAAATACAGGCCGTGGAAATACATCACCCCCGGAATCCGGAACAATCCTTCCGCCTGGAACAATCCAATCCTGATGGTTTTGTTATCAAACGCCTGTCGGATAACAGCCGGGTATCTCCGGTAGATACCTTAAAAGTACTGGACTTTCTATCCTCTTTTTCTTCGGTAAAATATGAAAATCTTATTAATGAGTCCTCTCATAAGGATTCCGTGATCAACTCACAACCGCTTCATATTATCCGTGTTACAGATTTTGAAGGAGAGACGAAGGAGATCAAAACATTCCGGCGTGCATCCACTGAAGGGAAAAAAGATATTTACGGAAACGATCTGGCATATGATGTAGACAGGCTATATGCATGGTTTAACAAGGGAGAAGATTTTGCTTTGATACAATATTATATCTTTGATAATATTACCCGGCCTGCCGACTATTTTAA
>JAWOBQ010000045.1:0-5807 GCA_046484255.1 Bacteroidales bacterium
GTGGTAACCAGCCTGTCCACGCATCCAGCATTTACAAGAATATCAACGTCAAGAATCCCTGACTGAGAATAAAGGGTAAATCCTTTCTTCTTTTGCCTGCAGATTTCAAACACCAGTTCAGTACAGGTACCGACAGTATAATTTCCGATAATCACTTCCTCGCCGTCATTTACAAAACTGCTTACAGCCTCACTGGCACTCATTATTTTGCTTTCATTGTTGGTATCAGTCATTGAACCTCCATTTATTTTACTTGCTTTGTACCGCTGCGTTTTTACCGGCTTTGTTTTTAAGAATAGATTTATTGTAAACTATTGTTATCAGTATCACTGCCGCAATAGCTGAAAATCCAATAATATCTGTGGTCAGATCAGGAAAGGCAAGCACAGCCCCTGACAAGCCCAATATAATCCTATTCCACCATGACAATTTGCCCAATATTATCAGATAGCCTTCCATGGATGAGGCAAGAATCCAGATACCGACAATCGCTGTTGGAATTGCAAGCAAAATTTTCATCGGTGATCCGATTAGAATCAGAGCGGGATTCAATACAAAAAACACAGGCAGCAGATAAATGACAAAACCGAGTTTTGCCGCTGTAAAACCTGTTTTCATGGGCGCTGAGCCGGCAACGGAAGAAGCTGCAAAAGCTCCCAGGGCTACCGGGGGAGTAATAAAAGAAAGCATGCCCCAATAGAGGACATAAAGGTGTACGGCCATTGGCTCAAAACCAGCCCTCACAAGGGCCGGTGCAAGAACAATAGCCAGAAAAATATAGCAGGCCGAAATTGTCATTCCCATTCCAAGAATCAAACTCGCCAGAGCGCCAAGTAAAAGCAGCAATGCAACATTGCCCCCTGCAAGAGCCACAATCTCTCTGGCCATGGCGTGCCCAACTCCGGTAAGAGACATGGAGCCTATAATAAGGCCTACCGCAGCAAGAATGGCCACCAGTTCGGCAAGGACTTTGCCGGTGTCCTGAATCATGTCGGTCAAATTTTTAAAATTGAAACGCGTTGATTTCTTTATTTGCGTTATAACAAGCAACAGCACGATCGAAACCCATGGCGCCTGCAATTCTTTATACAAAACAAAAATATAATAGAGAAGAAGCAGAAGAACCAGAAAATAAAACCAGCCTTCTTTTAATACTTCTCTTACCCTGGGTCTGTCACTTTTTGCTATCCCCTGCAATCCAAGCTTTGCGGCCATTCCGTCAACATGGACCAGGAGCGCCAGGTAAAATAAAAATGCCGGAATAGCTGCAGCCAGCGCAACACTGGCATAAGGCTTGCCTAGAAATTGTGCCATGATAAAAGCGGTAACACCCATAATCGGTGGTGTTAAAACTCCCCCCGTGGATGCTACTGTTTCCACCGCTCCTGCATAGTGGGATGGATAGCCAGTTTTTTTCATGGCGGGAATGGTAAAGGTTCCGGTAGTAAGGACATTGGAGATTACGCTTCCGCTTATGCTACCAAAAAAGCCGCTTGCAATAACAGCTACCTTGGCTGCGCCGCCCCTTACGCCGCCAAGTAAGGCAAAAGCAAACCTAAGGAAAAACTCTCCCGCTCCCGCTGATCTGAGTACCACTGCGAACACCAAGTAACCAATCAGAATACTGCCGACAACGCGCAAAGGGATTCCCATTATACTTTCCGGTCCCATGCCGTGATAGCTGATAGTTCGCCAGAAGCCGAATTGTGTTCCGGATAAAAAAGACGGCATTGAGCCGGCGTATAGTGGGAGAAGCGCAAAAAAAACAACAAGAATCGTAAACGCCAAGTTTACGGCTCGCCTTGCTGCCTCTATGGTTCCTATAACCAAAATCAAAGAAAAGATTTGTGCTGATAAGGGAGATCTTATTTCCCATCCCCTGGAAACTATGCTTTCACTGTTATAAACCATAAATGAAGCGGAAATCAGAAGTAAAAATGCTATTGCATAGTCATACCATGGAACGGGCCTGTCTATGAGATTCTTGTGAAAAGGAAACAAAAGATATACAGGCGGCAGAAAAATCAGCACAAGAAAATATATATAGCTTACAAGGTCAAAATCAAAGCCGAAAAAGGAAATATAAAAATTATAAGAAAGGGCTGCGTAAACGCCAATAGCTGTTACAATAATAAAGTACCATTTTGATATTTTATTCAGGGTGCGATGTTTTTTTACCTGTACTTCCTCAGGCGGATTTTCCTGCACTTTGTCCCCCCTTTTTCTGAATAATTTGTCATTTCCGGTTAATCAGTTAAATGGTGAAAACAAAGGCCAGGGTTATTGAACCCATACATATAGGAACGGCAACAATTTTAAATGATTTCAATCCCCGGCCTTTGTTAAAACATCTAGCTTGTTCCCTGCGGAAAGAAAAGCAGCTTTATTGTTAATTATACACTTTAAGCAAGCCTTTTTCCTGCAGTTTATCCCACCACATTTGTTTCCACTCATCACTATCAAAATCTATTCCTTTTTCCCGGGCTTCTTCAACAGCCTTGTCCCAAAGTTCCAGCCTGGCTTCTTCCCTTTCGACTTTCTTCTGTTGCCATTCTTCCATTTCTTCAGTCCACACTCCCTTGTCTTTAAAGAACTGGACCAGCCCGTCATGAAAGGGTACGGGATTGCCTGTTGGATCAACAGCAGCTTCGTGATCCCAGTATGGCAGTTCATCGTGCATATCCTTGTAAATCTCGTAGCCTTCCCAGATTCCCTCTGCATATTCATAAACTATTTCGTCAGAGACATCAGAAAGAGTCCAGAAATTATAGGGATATTTCAGGGTGCAAACTGGATTGTCTTCTGAAAGCCCTGCGCCGCGTGTAGCTTTGCCCGGCACCGGCCACGGTGCGTATTCTCTTAAACGGTCCCAGGCTTCATCATCATCGCAATCCAGATTTATCCAGCGGATGCCTTTTGGACTGGAGGCCAGTTCCAGAGGCTTGTCCCCGGTTGTTCCAAAATTGTAAAAATCAATAGCCCCGTCTATAAGGCCGCTTGCTGCATCACTGTGCCCAGGAAAGGATTTGTAACTGGCGTCTTTTTCAGGATCATAGCCTGCAAAAGCTACAAAACCTTTATTTATATTGTTTATGGTTGGAGAGCCCTGTATTCTTGCTGTTTTTTTGCCCTTCAAGTCCTCGACAGTCTTTATATCAGAATTACCTTGTGTATAGCACCCTACATAAAGATCCGCCCCGCGCCATGCCACCCTTAATGGCAGCGGCCCCCAGTCTTCGAGGCTGAAATCTTCCGCTCCCCGGCTGACAAAAAAACCGGTTCCCCCTGTAAAAATGGTCATTTCCACTTCACCTTCCCTCATCGGCATGACCCGGGCAAAATCGTTGCCGCCCGGAATAATTCTGCTTCTTATACCTTTTACCTCGTTAACTGCTTCGCTTATGCCGGCGGAAAATGAATAAGCCATGCTCCCGGATGAATAAGAAGTAATGGTTACCTGGTCTACAGATTCGGCATTTACCATTGAAAACGGTATCATTACCATTACTGCAATGATAATAAGCTTGATTTTAAATGCTTTCATTATTTACCTCCTGATTTTCATTCGTTATGGATTGTGCTTCTCCCTTTACAGCTTAAACGTTTGTCTTTCCTATCACCTCCGTTTCCGTAAAAGTGTTTTTTCCGTTTAAACAGATATTCACTGGGGTTTTTCATGCCCCTGCCAGCTTATTTCCGATTGTAAAAGCGCTGCGATTTCCTTTTGCCTGTTTTTATCCATTTTCGACGAGATACCGCTGACACTCAAAGCGCCCAGCTGGTCCCCGTGGCTGTCATGCAGACAAACCCCTATACTGATAATGTGAGGAGTAACGCTGTTTACGGCATATCCATGGCTGCGGTAAAAATTGATCATTTCTTTTAGCTCTTCCGGGGAAAATCCGGTGAAGGCTTCATAGCGGCGTTCGTTGTGTTGTATGACACGCTGAATTTCATCATCGGGAAGCGAAGCCAGAATGGCCAGACTGCCTGCGCCGACCCCCAGAGGTCTTCGTTCGCCGATATCAAACGTTAAAACCTTTATTCGGGTTGAACCATATGCCCGGTCAAGACACAAAACATCGTATCCGAGCCTGGTAACCAAGAAAGCGGTATCCATGGTTTTCTGGGCAATTCTTTCAAGAGAATCCCGGTACATGTCCCTTAGCTGGTATTGACGGGCCTCTGAACCAAGCACATAAAGTCCTATTCCGAGATTATACAGTTTTGTCATCTGGTTGTAGCAAACCATGCCTTCATCGGCTAAAACAGACAGGATCCTGTGGGTCGTGCTCGGAGGCAGATCAACATTTCTTGTGATTTTCGAGAGGTTAACACCGGTTTGATTGTATTTTGCAACGACCCTTAGAACGGCCACAGCCCGGTGTATACTTTGGGCTCCATCACGGCCCTTGCCGTCAACATTTCCCGATAAGAAGTTCTGGTTTTTCATAACCGTTTTCTCCGGGCATTTTTGTGATGTTTTATAATCTGATGAACTCGTAAAAAGTCTGATTTCAGAGGGCGCCGTAAAAAGTTCAAGATCAAGGCTTGCGCAATTTCGAAGAATGCAGCGTACTTAGCCGTATATGAAATTCTGAGAAATTGCGCGTAACGCAGATATTGGACTTTTTACGGCGCCATCAATGTTTGAATGCTTAAGCACGATACATGATTTATTTTGAATTCCGTGTCAATCCAAAAGTTTTATAATATGAATTTTTTATTCCATAATGTGGAAACATATTCAGCAGCAGCCTATGCGAAATCAGGTATGCAACTACTAACGATAAGCGGTTTGTTTAAAACTGCTAAATAGATGTGAGGTAATATGAACCGGCATGAAAAGGGACCATCGTTTTCCAGTGGCCGGGCGGGGAAATCCTGCGCGGTTTTTTATTTTGTTAGATGGGGAAAGAATTGGGCGAGAAACCGAAAAATAAAACGGCAACCTTTTAGGGGTTGCCGTAAGTCCTTGATTTTTCTGGTGCCGAGGGGCGGATTTGAACCATGGACACGGCGATTTTAAGTCCTAAAAAGCCGGGCCCTACCTGAGTTTACCTTCTTTGTGTAAGTTTAACAAACCTTTTTTAGAGCCTTTTTGAGGCCTGTTGCCCAAAATTTTTGAATTCTTAGAGAGTTATTCAGCAATATCCCCTTCGGGAACCGGCCTTCGCATCATTGTGAAAGCACAGTTGCCGCCGGATGGCCGAAAGAATGAAGGTATCGAAGTCTACCAGGACGGACGTTTCTTAACCATTACCGGCCATTGGTTCAACCACGGCCTATTGCTGATTGCTTCGCGTCGAGACACTGTAAATGCCATCCATGCAAAGATTTTCGGCAACGGATACAAGTCGGGCTCTGAAAAGAAAAGGGCCCCCTGATTTTCCACAGAATGACACAGAGATCCTGGAAAAAGCCTTTACTTCCACCTGGAAAACTGATTACAGAGAATTTAGCCATTGTACAGAGATTATACCTGCGGCATCCAGTGCTTTGAATTCAGGGTCGCCGGTTAGCAGAGTAGCGTCATAGATTTGGGCAGTTGCCGCAGCGAATGAATCGGTATAGGATAACGGGAATGAAGCTTTTATGGAAGCCGCTGAAACCAGGAGTTCTTCATCAATCCTGTCGATCAAGGCCAGCGGAAAATCTTTAATGCGGGCATAGGCAAAATCCGCTGTCTGCCTATCCTGCTCCCGAAGCAGGATATAGTACACTTCACCAGCTTGAAGGGCATGGAGAAGGAGTTTGCATTGATTCTTGCGGGCAGACAGTAAAAGGTTCTGTATAAATTCCGCAAA
>JAWOBQ010000276.1:0-2857 GCA_046484255.1 Bacteroidales bacterium
TTTTGCAACTGCAAAATGAAAAGGTTTTCCCGGAAGATATCAGCTTAGCTTTACCTACTTCTCCTGAATTCCTAAGAGCCACTTTAGCGGGAAACCGAGAGCTTTATAAAGCCCTCAACCAGTATAACAAAGGGGAAAAAGCAAAAATTTATATTGAGGACCTCCCGCCAAATACTATTTTTATGGTAAAAAACGGCCACCCTTTCAAAAAGATCCGGAAAAAACGTGTGCGTATCCTGTGCCGGTCATTGTACAATAAGCGATACTATATTTTCTCTCCGGGCATACAAGTGTTTAGAGCTACTGAAAAATTAAACCCATGATAATATACGATGATAAAATATTCGTACCTTTGATCTTTAAGAATTAAAACAAATTTACATAATGAACGATAACACATATTGCATTATCATGGCCGGCGGTCTTGGGACAAGGTTCTGGCCTATAAGCCGTTCAGACTACCCAAAACAGTTTATTGACATTCTGGGTACCGGGGAGACGCTGGTACAGCAAACCTATGAGCGTTTTGCGCAATTGGTTCCCGAAGAAAATATCCTTTTAGTCACCAATGAAAAGTATAAACATCTGGTAGAAAAACAACTTCCAGACCTATACAGCAGCCAGCTCTTATTAGAGCCGGCTCGCAGAAATACTGCTCCATGCCTGGCTTATGCCTGTCATAAGATCAAAGAGATCAACCCCGGGGCAAACATCGTGGTAACCCCCTCCGACCACATTATCACAAAAGAAAGCAATTTTTTAAATACCATACAGGAAAGCCTGGACATCAGCAGTGAAAATGACTGGATATTAACGCTGGGATTAAATCCGGTGCGGCCGGAAACAGATTATGGGTATATACAATTTGATGAAGAGAACAACTTCAGCAATAACAAGAACGTCCACAAAGTTAAGACTTTCACGGAAAAGCCTGATAAAGAAATGGCAGATAAGTTTATCGAAAGCGGTGATTTTCTTTGGAATGCAGGGATCTTTATTGCCTCTCTGGACACCTGGCTCACGGCTCTTAGAAAACATCTTCCGGATGTATACAATACTTTTAATGCGGGGGCCGGAAAATATAACACCGCCAACGAAACCTCTTTTGTGCGCTCGGCATATACGGTATGTAAAAATATCTCCATCGATTACGGCATTATGGAAAAGGCAGATAACACCTTTGTTTATGTAAGCTCTTTCGGCTGGTCCGACCTCGGAAACTGGGATGCCCTGTACAACAGCCTGGAGAAAGATGAGGCCAAAAACAGCATCTTAGGTAAAAAAGTGAAAATTTACGATTCCACGGAATGCCTGGTAAATATGCATGAGGACAAACTGGTCATCCTGCAGGGACTGAACGGATACATCGTTGCCGAAGATAATAACGCATTGCTGGTCTGTAAGCGCGAACAAGAATCAGCGATACGAAAGATCATTAACGATATCAGAATAAAATACGGAGAGCAATACCTTTAAACCCTGTACTTTCCATATATTTAAATCAAACTGACACCATATCTCCTAATATAAAGGCCGTTTGATGATAAATTAATTCCTGAGGAAAAAGAAGCTGAGCCGTTTTTTAGATGTACCGGCTATGATGCGGATTTTCCCTTCTACTATTTTTTGTCTTTCATATCTTCCAGAGAACGTTTCACCTCGTAGGTTTCAAAGCCTTCAATGATATCACCGACTTTCACATCATTAAAGCTTTCAATGTTCAGGCCGCATTCAAATCCTTTGCTTACTTCTTTAACATCCTCTTTAAAGCGTTTGAGTGAGCCGAGTTTTCCGGTATAGATCACGATACCGTCGCGTATCAGGCGGACGTTAGTATTTCGGTGGATTTTTCCATCCAGCACGTAACAACCGGCCACTGTACCAACTTTAGAGATCTTAAAGGTTTCTCTAACTTCGAGATTGGCTACTACATTTTCCTTAACTTCCGGAGAGAGGAGCCCTACAATAGCATCCGTAACTTGTTTTTTAGCTTCATAAATAACAGAATAGGTACGGATATCGATTTGCTCCTGTTCGGCTAATTTTCTGGCACCCGGGCTTGGGCGCACCTGAAATCCTATAATAATAGCGTCTGATGCAGAAGCAAGCAATACATCGGATTCAATGATCTGCCCTACCGATTTATGGATCACATTTACCTGTACTTCCTCATTGGAGAGTCTCAACAGCTCATCAGACAGGGCTTCCACAGAGCCATCCATATCTCCTTTAACGATAATATTCAATTCTTTAAAATCACCGATAGCGATACGTCTTCCGATTTCATCAAGGGTCACATGTTTTTGTGAACGTATACCTTGTTCCCGTTGGAGTTGTTGGCGTTTAGTGGCTATATTTTTCGCTTCGCGTTCATCGTTCAGCACTACGAATTTATCACCGGCATTCGGGGCTCCGTGCAGTCCCAGCACGAGCACCGGCTCGCTGGGGCCTACACTATCGATTTCCTGGTTACGTTCGTTAAACATCGCTTTGACGCGGCCGTAATGACTTCCTGCCAGCACCACCTCTCCGATTTTTAATGTCCCTCCCTGAACCAGAAGTTTAGATACATATCCGCGACCACGATCCAGCGATGACTCCAGCACTGCGCCTACAGCATTCTTATCCGGATTGGCTTTAAGTTCGAGCAATTCAGCTTCCAGCAACACTTTCTCCAACAATTCCTGTACATTCTTTCCATGCTTGGCAGAAATTTCCTGGCTCTGATACTTCCCTCCCCAATCAGACCTGATTGACAACTATCTGCAGCGCCTGGACTGGCAGGTCCAGGAAAACTCCAATATGGCCTACTCCCTCCAGGGGCTCAATAATTACATAGCAAGTTCTGTGAGCAAGA
>JAWOBQ010000309.1:0-3928 GCA_046484255.1 Bacteroidales bacterium
GGCGAGGATTCCCGGCTGTGCGACCCCGACGACCTCACCTACCCCTACGGCTACCTGACCTGTGGCGACTGGGACAACGACCCCTGCCGCGAATTAAAATTCCCTTCTCATAAATGTTACAATCTAAGCCAACGACAATTAAAACAGGAGGCTTAGATGGTAACAGACAAACAAGTGAGGAGGTTATTTAAGGAAATGGGAGAAGAAAGAAATTTAAAGAAAGCGGCATTAAAGTCAGGAATGGATGTAAAAACAGCAAGGAAGTATTACCGGGCGGGCAAATTTCCATCAGAAATGAGGAAGAAACACAGCTGGCGAACGAGGAAAGACCCATTCGAGGCAATTAATGAAGAAATAGCGGAGATGCTTAGAGAAAAGCCGGGGATAGAGGGAAAGACATTGTTTAATTATTTTATGGAAAAGTACCCCGAAAAGTACCATGTGGGACAGCTAAGGACATTTCAGAGGAAGATTAAGGCCTGGCGGGCCCTGGAAGGCCCGCCAAAAGAAATCTTTTTCCCGCAAAAACACTACCCGGGTGTTTTAGGGGCGTCAGATTTTACCCACATGAACAAACTTAACATAACAATAAAAGGAGAAAAATTCAATCATCTTTTATATCATTTTGTACTGACGTATTCAAACTGGGAGACAGTGAATCTGTGTTATTCGGAAAGCTTTGAAAGCTTAAGCGAAGGGCTGCAAAAAGCGTTATGGCAGCTTGGTAAGGCCCCGGAAAAGCACAGGACGGACAGGTTGACATCCGCAATAAACAAAGACTGCAGCCGCGACAAATTCACAAGAAGTTATAATGCTCTGGTGGAGCATTACGGGATGAAGGGACAGGCGACAAACCCCGGCAGCGGTCATGAAAACGGGGATGTGGAACAGCGGCACTACAGGATAAAGAGAGCGATTGAACAGGAACTCATCCTGCGTGACAGCCGCGATTTTGAAAGCGTGGAAGAATATAAAAGATTTTTGGAAAACCTCATGAACAAACTCAATTCAGGGCGTGAAAAGCATTTAAAAGAAGAAATGCCGGTTATGAGAGAACTTCCCGCAAAGAAATTGAACACACAGAAAAGGCTCATTTTAAAAGTTGGAAAAAACAGCACGATAAATGTGCGGGATAACACATATTCCGTAAACAGCAGGCTGATAGGAGAAAAAGTCGAAGCACGGTTAAACGCGGACACAATAGAAATCTGGTATGGACAAAAGAGGGTTGATACCCTGCCGCGGCTGCGCGGAAAGTCAAAAAGCGCCGTTAATTACAGGCATATAATAGGCTCTCTGCTGAGAAAACCGGGTGCTTTTGAAAATTACAAATACAGAGATGACTTGTTTCCGTCTACAATATTCAGAATAACCTATGATTATTTGAAAAAGAAATATCCGGGGACAGGAAACAGGAAATATATAGAAGTGCTCAATCTTGCCGCAAAAGAAACAGAAGAAGAAGTTGAGAAAGTTTTAAAATATTTATTGGAAAAAGAATATGAGCCTACAGGCGAAAATATACTCGAAGTATTGACGTCAAAAGAAAAGCGAAGCTGCGATGTCAATGCCGGGGTTGTATTCGTAAATCTAAGGGATTATGATGCAGTTCTTGGCGAAGGAAGGTGCGCAAAATGAAAAAAATCGCGTATGACAAAGCTTATATGAACAGGCTTTTAAAGGAAATACACCTCCCCGCCATAAGGAGTTGTTATGAGGATTCGATAAAAGAAGCTGAAAAAAACAACCTTGGTTACAGGGAATTTCTTTTGGAGCTGATGGAAAAAGAAGTATATAACCGCAGGCAAAGGAGAGTAGAGCGTCTGTTAAAGCGCTCAGGGCTTCCTTTGCAGAAGAATATGGAGTCTTTTGACTTAAACCGCCTGCCGCTTAAGGAAATACGCAAGGTAAAAAGCCTTCTGGAGGGCAGATTTACGGAAAAACACGAGAATGTACTGGCATTTGGCAATCCGGGAAGCGGTAAAACGCATCTTTTATGCGCCATAGGCCAAAATTTGGTCAGAAACGGTAAAAAAGTATACTTCAGCAGCTGTAATATCCTTGTGCAGGAGCTGTTGGCCGCGAAAAAAGATCTTAGGCTGGCAAAAATGTTGAAGAAACTATCGTCTTATGATACTTTAATAATAGATGATATCGGCTATGTGCAGCAAAATCGCGATGAAATGGAAGTGTTATTCGCCCTGCTGGCCGAACGGTATGAAAAAGGAAGCGTAATGATCACTTCTAACCTGCCGTTTTCCAAATGGGAGCAGATATTTAAGGATCCTATGACAACTGCGGCCGCTATTGACAGGCTTGTTCACCACAGCATTATACTGGAGATGAACTTATCCAGTTTCAGGCTTGAGCAGGCTAAGAAACGGTCAAGAATAACTAAAAAAAAAGTAAAATCCAGGAGGGAAAAATAATTGTCGCCGGAAGGGAATTTTAATTGTCGCTGATCATTGTGACGATACTGAATGTTATAGGCCTAGGTATAGTAAATGCGAAACCTGGCAAAGTGGAGATCCAAAAGACTTTAGTGTTGAAGCTGCGCATATAAGAGCATTTGTAAGAAAAAATGAATACGAACATGATTGGACTTGGGGAACATATAATTGTATGTTTGCTGAAGAAAGAGACTGGCAATGGATATTTCATACAACAGTATGGTCAGATAGCTTTATTTATGTTCCCACGGATGCTGAAGATGCACATTATGTCAAATATTTTGATGGTTTGTCCCACGGGGATCAATATCTTTTACACGAAGACCATGATGATCCAGGTGGTGGCGGTCATACTTTTCCTAATATATGGGAATACGATGAAAATAATGAATTGAAAATTTTATTTAGGGTTGGATTATTAGTAAAAGATAAGGGGGATGATCTTTCTTTTTTTAATTATCATGGAAAAGATATTGAGGAAAATGATGTCGGAGATTGTTGGTATTATTATGCAAAAACTAAAGAATATTATTATGTCGAAGTGCCACTTACATTAGTCTATGATCCAGATCATTATATGGGAAATTATGATTATTCTGGAGAATGGAATGTGTCGCCACCACTTATTCCGACAGAAACGGATACGCCGATAGATACACCTACACCAGAAGAAACAGTCACACAAACACCCTATGTGAAAATTTTAAGCGCTGATTTATGTAAAGATAATTTAGAATTAGAATTAGGATCTAATAGTGAAAACGGAGATTTAAAAGTAGAATTAATTGGAACTCCCAATTTTATACTCCCGCATTTAAATAATGTAAATAAAAATCCTGGGTTTGTTTCTGATAACTTTAACATAGGTGATTTCCCAGACAACGAAAGTTATACTGGGATTATTGCAACGTGGAGAGTAAATGGAATAGACTATGAGAGTGATCCGTACTCATTGTCTTTTAAAGTTTTGCGAGATTACCTTGTTACATGTTATAATACCCCCGCAGAAGAAGAAGATAAGTGGATGGGATCGGACACTGGTGTGTGTGTTACTAATGCAACTGGTCCTGACAGAGATCATTGTAATTGGGAAACATTTAGTTATAAAAAAGATTTTTTAGATGCGGTTGTAATGAATGGGAGTGGAATAGGTAGTGACGGTATAACAATTTCACTAGAATACTATTGTAGAAATCCATCAGATTGTCCTGGATTATATAGTGGCGTTTGGCCAGGCGAGTGGGCTTTTAGAAAGCCGAGCTCAGTTAAAGGAACGAATGCATGTGGCTCTGTAGATCTTCAGACAGCTGTTTCTGCCGCAAAATATAAGACTAATGAACAATTGAATTGCAGCGATAATTTTTGCGTGGAAAATATTAGCGGAACCAGAATACTTCATGACCATGGAGGAGATTTGGATGTTTATCAAGTTGATTTATATCAAGGAGTAGGAAGCTTGACTTGTGAGGAGTGGCCTA
>JAWOBQ010000318.1:0-7398 GCA_046484255.1 Bacteroidales bacterium
ATAGTTTTGTCGCGACCTCCCACAGCCTCTGGTGGAATAATATCAAGCCGGTATTCGTGGATATCGAACCGGAATACTGCAATATTGATGCCGGGCGCATTGAGGAGGCCATCACGCCGATGACCACAGCTATTCTGGCGGTACATGTCTACGGCAATCCCTGCAATGTTGAAAAGATCCGGCAAATTGCACAAAAACACGGACTGAAAGTGATCTATGACGCCGCACATGCTTTCGGGAACCGCTATAAAGGGGAGTCCCTGCTCAACCGGGGTGATCTTTCCACGTTGAGCTTTCATGCCACCAAACCCTACAATACCATGGAAGGCGGCGCTATAGTCTGTCACGACGAAGAAACGAAACGATCGATCGATTATCTGCGGAATTTCGGTTTTGACGGTGAAACGAAGGTGGTCGCTCCGGGCATCAATTCCAAGATGAACGAAATGCAGGCGGCGCTGGGACTTCTCCAGTTGAAGCATCACGACGAAAATATCGAAAAACGGGAGAAGGTCGCGCAATTGTACCGGACTGAACTGGCCGGGCTTCCCGGAATTTCGCTTTTGCCGCATCCTGATGCCCTGGAGAATAATAATAATGCGTACTTCCCGGTATTTGTTGAAGAACAGTCCTACGGGAAAAGCCGTGATGCACTTTATTTCCATCTGAGGGAAAACGGGATCTTCGGCAGGCGGTACTTTTATCCGCTTATCAGCAGTTTTCCGGTATATCGCGATCTGCCGTCCGCCGGAACCGGAAATTTACCCGTAGCGGAAGCAATGACCCGGAAAGTGATCTGTCTTCCCATTTACCCGGACCTCCCGGAGGCAACGGTAAAGTTCATCTGCGGTCTTATCAGGAAGTTTACAACGTAAAATATGGCAGCGGAACTCAAAGAAAAGGCAATTAAAGGCGTCACCTGGAATCTGATGGAACGCTTCGGGATGCAGGGACTGACCTTCATTCTGGGCGTTATCCTTGCACGGCTGCTCACGCCGGAAGATTACGGACTTATCGGTATGATGGTCGTATTCTTTGCCGTTGCCGATGTCTTCGTAAAAAGCGGTCTGGGACAAGCATATGTGCAGAAGAAGGAGGTCACCGATCTTGATGCAACCACTATCTTTTACACGAACCTTATTATCAGCGCCCTGCTGTACGTTGTATTATGGTTCGCCGCACCGGCCATCAGCAGATTCTATGAGCAGCCGGCGCTTCTTGAACTCACCAGGGTCATGGGCGTTATCGTCATTATTCATGCCTTCAATGTCATACAGCAGGCACAGGTCAGAAGAGACCTCGATTTTAAACGTAAGACCAAGATCACCATTATTGCCACCTTATTGTCCGGTATAGCGGGCATCGGCGCCGCGATCGGCGGATTGGGAGTCTGGAGCCTGGTGATCAAGAATTTATCCAATGCGCTGATCCTGACAATGGGCCTCTGGATCACCTCCGCATGGAAACCGACCCTGAGTTTTTCCCTGAGATCCTTCAGGGAGATGTTCGCCTTTGGCGTCTGGATACTGGGTTCCGGTATATTACGGAAGGTTTTTGAGAATATTTATAAGCTGGTGATCGGAAAATTATTTCCCGCCGCCCAGCTGGGTTTTTACACCCAGTCCAGAAACTTCCAGCGTATCGCTTCCGAAGATATGACAATGGCCGTTTCTTCCGTTGCTTTTCCGGTATTTTCCCAGATGCAGGGCAACAAGGTTCGCATGCGGCAGGCCATGCATCGTTTTCTGACACATTCAATGGTGATCATCATGCCGCTGATGGTTACGCTTGCGGTTGTAGCCGAGCCTTTTGTGATCCTGCTTCTCACCGGGAAGTGGGCGCCGATGATCCCGTATCTGCAGCTTCTCTGTATTGTGGGTTTTCTTTATCCGGTACAGTCGGTGAATATCCAGATGCTTTTTGCGCACGGGAAAAGCAGACTGAATTTCAATCTGTCGCTCATAAAAAATGCACTCAGGATCCTGAATATCGTCATCATGTACCGCTACGGAGTTATCTATATCATTCTCGGTGAAGTTGCGGTTTCTGTCATATCCCTGGCCGTCAACACCTATTATACGAAAAAATTCATTGATTACGGCTTGCTCCGGCAGCTCAAAGATATCGGCATCATCGCCGGCGGATCGCTGGCGGCCGGGGCTCTGGCCTTTATCTTCACGCTTCTGACGGTCAATTACTGGCTAATGCTCTTCGGTGCAGCATTCCTGTCCTTTGCCGTTTATGCCGCCAGCCAGTATCTGTTCAACCGGCAGCTGTTTACGGATGTGATGTCACTGAAAGATTTCTTTATCAAACGCTAGAAGGGAGTCATGCCGCTGTCCCGGAATATCGGAAACACGAAAAAAAGGCTTTTCAGGAAAGCAAAGATCGAAGGATTCCGCTTACTGAAATCCCCTTTGAAAGGTCACCGGCCCGATTTCATGGTCATCGGTGCACAAAAATCGGGGACATCCTCCCTGCATTACTACCTTTCACAGCATCCGCGTCTCCGGGGATCACTGCCGAAGGAGATCCATTATTTTGACAAATGGATCCATTACGGCTATGATATCAAATGGTACGAAAGCCATTTCAAATCGTTTTCCCGTAAAAACTCCCTGTATTTCGAAAGTTCCCCCAATTATATCTACTATGAAGAAACCGCGAAACTCCTGCATGAGCATTACCCCGGCATAAAACTCATTCTTATGCTGCGCGATCCCGCCGAAAGGGCGTATTCGGCATGGAATATGTACAGGGATATGTACATGAAGGGGTATCCCGATTTCAGCAAAAGGGAAGGCAGGCATCCGGGGGAAACGAACGCCATATACCGATACCTGATGAAAGACCGGGACGCATTTCCCTCTTTCGGCGAAGCGATCGATATTGAAATGGAATTGATCAGGAAGAAAGGCCCCGCCGAACCGGCTATTCTCAGGAGGGGCTTTTATGCGGACCAGTTGAAAAACTACCTGAAATACTTTTCCGGAGATCAAATACATATCATCGGATTCAAAGACTTTACGGAACATCCGCAAAAGGTGCTGAAGAAAGTATATCAGTTCCTGGGTGTAGAAGCACACGATAAGGTTAAAACGCCCGTAAAAAGCAAGGGATCCTACCGGTCGTCTCCCGGAGCAAAGGAAAAAACGTTTCTTGCGGATCTTTATTCGGACAAGAACGAAGCACTGTTCACGCTGATAAATAAAAAGATCAACTGGTAAAAATGATCTTTCAATAAATGAGAACAAAATGGACCCGAAACTAAAGAAAATCCTCCTGCCGGTATACCATACGCTGCTGAGCGGATATACCACCCTCCGGGCGCTGGGGAAACGGAAGATCTTCTGCATCGGGATGAACAAAACGGGAACCACCTCCCTGAAAGAGGAAATGCTGCTCCAGGGATACCCGGTGGGGAACCAGAGGAGGGCCGAGCGTCTGATCGACGACTGGGCAAAGCGGGATTTCCGCAGGATCATCCGCCACTGCCGGACCGCGCAGTTTTTCCAGGATGTGCCGTTCAGCTATCCCTACACCTATATCGTGATGGACCACGCCTTCCCGGGGAGCAAGTTCATCCTCACCGTGAGGGACAGCGCCGAAGCCTGGTATGACTCCGTGATCCGCTTTCACGGGAAGAAGTGGGGGAGGGGGAATGTCCCGCCCACGGCGGAAGACCTGAAGCACGCCACCTATCTCTACAAGGGCAGGCCCTACCACACCCGGAAACTCGTTTACGACGTGAGCGACGACGACATGTACAACAAAGAGGTCTTGCTGGAGCATTACCGCACGCATATCAGAAACGTAAAGGATTATTTCCGGCACCGCCCCGGCGACCTGCTGGTCATCAACCTCAAAGACAGGGACAGCTACCCCCGCTTTTGCGAATTCCTGGGCATCAGGCAGGAAAGGGACGCTTTTCCCTGGGTGAACAAGACCTGATAAATATCGAAGAGATGATCGTTTTATATGATGCTGAGATAGAAATGTCGACAAAATACGCTTTAGATAAAAAAAGAGTTTTATTTCTTGGTGCAGCATATGCTCAAATGCCCATTATCCGGGAGGCAAAGAACAGAGGGTGGTATGTAATAACATGCGATTACCTGCCAGATAACCCCGGTCATAAACTAGCTGATGAGTATTACAATGTAAGTACTACCGATTTTGAAGGTGTGTTGTATTTAGCAAAAAAGGTTAAGCCTGATTTTGTCTTGGCATATGCTTCCGATCCGGCTGCCCCAACAGCTGCTTGGGTATCCGAACAACTGGGATTGCCAAATAATAATTATAAAAGCGTTCAGCTTTTATCTGAAAAGGATTTATTCCGAAAGTTTTTAGCACAAAATGGATTCAATACGCCAAAAGCAGTTAGTATTAGAAGGGAAGATGAAAATAACAATTTAAAATCATTGAAATTTCCAATAATTATTAAACCTACTGATTCATCAGGTAGTAAAGGGATTTCAAAAGTTGACAATTTCACGCAGGTAGATACTGCAATCCAAAACGCTTTTTCTTTTTCGCGAAATAGCCGGATCATTGCTGAAGAATTTATTGATTCTGAGGGTGCACAACTCCATGGTGATGGTTTTGTAGTTGACGGAGAACTGATTTTTTATTATTTAGGTGATCATCATTATAATGGAAAGGTAAATCCATTTGTACCATATTCAACAACATGGCCGAGTGTAAAATCAAGCAATGTTATTTTAAAAATTGGAAGTGAACTGAAAAAAGCAATCACTCTTTCAGGTTTTAAAAATGGAGCAGTGAATATTGAAATAAGAGTTTCAAGATCAGAAAGAATATTTATTATGGAAATTGGACCAAGGAGCGGAGGGAATTTTGTTCCTCAGGTTATTAAATATGCTACTGGATTTAATATGGTTCATGCAACACTTGATATTTATGATAATAAAAAATATCAACATGCAATTACAACAAAAAAGAACGCAGCCTATTATGTTATCCATTCAAATGAAGAGGGAATATTAAAAAGACTTGAAATAAATGATGAAATAAAGTTATATGTAAAAGAATTTCATCAATACATACAACCTGGAGAAAAAGTCAGATCTTTTCAGAGTGCTAACGCAGCTATAGGAGTGTTGCTATTATTATTCAATAACCGTCAGGAAATGGACTTTTATATCAAAAACATGAACCGGTATATCCAACTTCAAATAAAAAGACTAAAACAATGAGTATTGGCGGTTATTTTGAATTGGAATTGCCTTACGAGGATGAATATCACAAAAATGCAATTCATCTCAATACAGGGCGTAATGCATTCGAGTATATATTAAGGGCAAAGGGCTATAAAAAAGTATATTTGCCTTATTATACCTGTAATGTGATGCTTGAGCCTATTCATAAACTAAATATAAAACATGAATTTTATCATATTGACCAAACATTTCGTCCGGTATTTGATCCTGGAAAAATATTACATGATGAAGCCTTTGTGTTCAATAATTATTTTGGAATTTGTGACAAACAAGTAAAAGAAATAACCGGGAAATATAAAAATTTAATCGTTGATAATTCTCAAGCATTTTACAGCCGGCCTATCTCGGGTGTCGACACTTTTTATTCTCCCAGGAAATTTTTTGGACTTCCGGACGGAGCCTATCTTTATACTGATACCCCTTTAAATCTGGATTTAGATCAAGATGTTTCCTTTGAACGTTGTTCTCATTTGTTAGGAAGGATCGATACTGGCGCTGAGAAACATTACGATTCTTTTAAGCGAAACAGTCTGGCATTGGTTAATCAACCCATTAAACAAATGTCGAACCTTACAAAAAGGTTGTTACAAAGTATTAATTATGAAAACATAGCTCAAATCAGAAAAAATAACTTCAGATTTTTGGACCATGCTTTGAGAAATAAAAATGAATTAACTATTACAGTCAATGAAGATATGGTCCCAATGGTTTATCCATTTCTAAGAAGTAATGGTAATGCGTTAAAGAAAAAATTTATTGAAAGTAATATTTTTGTGGCTACCTATTGGCCAAATGTATTAAAATGGTGTTCAGATAGTTCAAAAGAGTATCATCTGGCGTTAAATCTATTAAATATTCCGGTTGATCAACGATACGATAGTGAGCATATTTACAATAGAAGTTTTAACATATTAAGACAGGAATAAGATGGAAGATTCTCTCTTAGAAAAATATGAACACAAAAAAAGTGTTCAATTCAAGAAAAATGAAAGACTTAATAAATTACTGTTTCGATTAAAGTTGCTTTTGCAACCAATACAGGAAAATATAGAAAATGAGTTTCAGAACACAAAATGGCCTGTTGGCTTTGTGATTGGGAATACACGAAGCGGCACTACTTTACTTACCCAATGGTTGGCAGCTTTAGGAGTTTTTTCTTATCCATCGAATTTTTTAACAAGATTTGCATATTCACCTTATATTGGTGCGTTGATCCAAGAAATGTTATTTAACCCAATATATGATTTTCATGGAGATTTTTCGGATATTCAATCCAACATAAACTTTCAATCTGATCTGGGGAAGAGCAAGGGCGCCCTGGCTGTAAATGAATTTCAGCATTTTTTTAGAAATAAAATGAATCAAACAGACCCTTCATATCTTGATGGTGAAAAATTAAAGTCTGTTGATTTTGAAGGGATCAGGAAAGGTTTTGCCTCAATAGAATATGTATTTGGGAAACCATTCATATGCAAAGCGGCAATATTAAAATATAATATTAAAACTCTGCATGATCATGTAAACAGTGTATTTCTTTATATTAAAAGAAAGCCTGTTTTTAATATGCAGTCACTCCTTTTAGCCAGAAAAAAATATTATCAGGATGAAGAAATATGGTATGGAAGTAAACCCAAAGAATATGATTCATTGATTAAAATGGATATTTTTCATCAAATTGCAGGTCAGGTTTATTTCACGAACCGGCATATACAAAACGAATTAAATATAATTGATTCCCAAAAACAAATTCATATTGACTATGAAAAGTTTTGTGAAACCCCTAAGATGTATTTCGATAAAATTCGTGAAGTATATAAATATTCTGGGTATGAAATAGATCAAACATATAATGGCACATCAGAATTTAAAGTTTCCAATAAAATACTCTTAGAAAAAAATATAATTGATAAGTTTGAAAAAGCCTACGAATACTTTGTAGAGAATTACGGCGAGTTGAGGTTTTGATTATGCGGACACCTATGCAGATCAAAAAACAAGACCGGCCAAAAGAAACTGAACCATTCGTGAGTATTTGCTGTATTACCTATAATCACGAAAATTATATTCGCGATGCCATTGAAGGATTTTTAATGCAGGAGACGGATTTCCCCGTTGAAATATTGATCAATGATGATGCATCCCCTGACGGAACGGCTGA
>JAWOBQ010000323.1:0-5458 GCA_046484255.1 Bacteroidales bacterium
TTCTACTCCCCAAAAAGCGGAAAACGGGAAATGCATTTGTGGGGAAATCCTGCAAGGGAAAAAACAACCTGAAAATTGTTCCTTGTTTGCCAGTCTGTGTACACCTCAAAATCCTGTTGGAGCTTGCATGGTATCTGCAGAAGGAAGGTGTCAGGCACATTATAAATACCGGAATTATGAAACATAAAATTGAATTGGGCCATGGTAGCGGAGGACTTATGACGGGTGAACTCATCAATGAAGTGTTTACGAAGATTTTGGATAATAGATGGTTAAAAGCCGAAGGCGATAGCGCTGTTTTCAAATCTGAAAAGGAGCATATTGCTTTTACAACAGATTCGTACGTGATTACCCCAATGTTTTTCCCTGGTGGCGATCTGGGAAAACTTGCGGTTTGCGGTACCGTTAATGATCTGGCGGTGGCTGGTGCACGGCCGGCTTATCTTACGGCAGGTTTTATCCTGGAAGAAGGGTTGTCTTTGGATGTTCTGCAGAAAATTGTGGAAAGTATGAAAAAGGAAGCTGATAAAGCGGGGGTGAATGTGGTGGCCGGGGATACCAAAGTAGTAAAAAAAGGGCAGGCAGACGGCATGTATATCAATACCAGCGGAATAGGTTTTGTAGATAACAAATTTTCAGGCCTGGCCGAAGGAAAATTAATTCGTAAGGGAGATGTATTACTAGTCAATGGCTCATTGGGTGATCATGAAGCGGCAATTATCAATGCCCGGGAAAGTTTGTTTGAAACTTCGCCGCTCATTTCGGATTGTGCTTCGCTCAATGGGATGATTGGTAGCCTGCTGGAGCAATGCTCGTCGGTGCGGTTTATGAGAGATATTACGCGTGGAGGTCTTGCCGGTATCCTGCAGGAAATAGCCGATATGACAAATCAGGGCGTGGAAATCCGGGAAGAATGGTTGCCTTTTAGCGATCCGGTAACGGCTTTTTGTGAGACACTGGGTTATGAACCCCTGCATTTTGCCAATGAAGGAAAATGTATCCTTGTGGTTTCTCCGGAAGAAGCAGATAAAGCACTTGCCCTGATGCAAGCCCACGAGCATGGAAGAAATGCAGCAAGGATCGGGGAGATCACGGCTGAGCATCCGGGAAGAATTGTCATGGAAACATCTGTGGGGGGAAACCGCATTATTGAATCTCCAATGACGGAAAAAGTACCCAGAATTTGTTAAAGATATGCATGAATTGACGGTTATTGAAAATATTATGGAAATATCCCTGCAGGTAGCCAGGGAAAACAAGCTTTCCCGCATCACGGTCATTAACCTGGATGTAGGCAAAATGCAACATTTAAATGAATCTATCATGCAGCACGGTTTTGACGCAGCCAAACAAGGAACAACAGCAGGGGAAGCAAGTCTGAAATTGAACTGGTTGCCCGTTAAGCTCAAATGCAATGAATGTCATCATATTTTTACTTCTGCCGACATGAAGTTATTTTGTCCACATTGCGGAAGTAAAGATACCAACATTGTCCAGGGAACCGAATTAAACATTAAAAGCATAGAAGGAGAATAACTATGGAAATCAAAGTTTTAAAAAATGTTCTGGATAAGAACAAGGATCAGGCGGAAGAAAATCGCAAGCTGCTTGATGAACATAATGTAAAAATGTTAAATTTTATCAGTTCGCCCGGAGCAGGGAAAACCAGCTTGCTTGAACAAACCATCCCTGAATTGCAAAAAACAATGAAAGTTGCAGTGATAGAAGGAGATGCATATACCAGCAGAGACGCTGAAAGGTTGCAGAAGTTCGGTATTCCTATAGTTCAGATTAACACGGAAGGAGCATGCCATCTTGATTCCAACAGCATCCGGAATGCTTTCCGGCAGTTGGACCTGCAATCGCTGGATGTTATACTGGTGGAGAATGTAGGAAACTTAATTTGTCCCACAGGCTTTGATCTGGGTGAAGGATATTGCATTGCTGTTTTGAGTACTACTGAAGGAGATGATAAACCTTCCAAATATCCCATGTTATTCAGAAAAGCCAAAGCTGTAGTATTAAACAAAATGGATCTGTTATCTTATACATCTTTTGAAAAAGACAATTTTGTTAAAGACATCTATGAACTAAACCCGCAAGTTCAACTATTTGAAACATCAGCTACGCAAGGAACAGGGATAGAGGAATGGAACACCTGGCTTAACAGGATGCTTAGTGTCTAATACAATGATCCGGCTCAAGCGCATGGAATCTTTCCGGTTAAAAACGTCTATCCTGTATTAATTTCAGGACATCTACCTTCGTTGAGCAGGCGGGAAAAGCCTTCGATAAAAGCGGGGCAGACTTTGAAATAGATTATGGTCTGTTTTAAAAATTATGTGCAGCTTTATAATATAAACAGGCATAATTTTCAACACCGGAACAAACCAATACCACTAAACGGAAAGAATTGGTACCATCCCTTGAGTCCAATCTAAAAAGATCACATTTGATTTTCAGCGGTTTCACCCTTTAAGGTTGGGGGCAAAAAGCCGCTAAAAATCAGATATGACCTTTTTAGACCGGACTCACTTTTGAATTGCCCACATATTCTTATCTTTATCTCCAATTAGAGCAGGTTATTTTTAACGATGTCAAATATTAAGTTGGTTTTTGATCGATGGCTAATAAAATTACTCCAGAAAAGAGGTTACATCCGGAGATTGTAGCAGTACTAATTACCGGATTATTGAAGTTTCCCATGATGGATTGGCTGAACTACCGGGCTTTCTATATCATTGGGGTGGTTTTATTCTGGACTTATTTTATATATCGCAGTTATAAGAATGATCCAAAAGCATTAGAGCGTTGGGGAATACAGAAAAAAAACTTCCGTATTTCTATGCGTGCTTTGTTGCCTTTTGCATTGATCGCAATACCTGTGGTTTTAATTTATGGGTGGCAAAATAACACGGTTTCTTATAATTGGCATTTATTGCCTATACTAATCCTTTATCCGGTCTGGGGAACATTTCAACAATTTATCGTAGCAAGTCTGGTAGCTGGAAATTTAAAATATAGCTCGGGAGCTCAGCTCAATGACTCCGCAATTATACTGTTCGTAGCCGCTTTATTTGCTTTGATGCATTCGTCTGATTGGGTTTTGGTTGCCTATGTGTTTGTTATGGAAATATTCTTTTTATGGGTTTATCTTCGCTGGCGGAATTTATGGGCATTAGGGATATACCATGGGATCGTTTCTGCTCTGTTTTTGTTTTATGTTTCCGGACGTGACTTATTTCAGGAGTTATTCACTATTTTTAATGCCTGATTATGGCTGTAGCTTATTTTTTACTGATTTGAAGGGAAATAAGGGTAATGACTGGCATACAACTGTTGGCATAAAATTGATAAAACACCTTTAAACAGATTGTCGATATTACGGTTAATCAGAGTTTTTTTAAATATGAAAGAATCGTTTTAACTCCGTGCCTTTTTTCAGCCGGTAATGGATAAAAAATAACAGCAGTGAAGCCGGTAAAACGGAAGCAAGAACGATTAAGCTCCAGTGTAAGCTCCATTCTCCTGTGCTGTTCAACGAAATCAGGAGTTCGGTTAAAACCGACAGGATTGACGTGGCCAAAAGGATATAGGCAATCATGTTTAATCCCTTGTCGTTTAGGTTTTTAATAATAACATATAAAGCGAATCCTAAAACGTAAACGGCAAGCAGGAGAGGAATTCCAAGATTCAGACTCCAGCTTAAAGATCCCTGATAATGATCAAGTAAAAAAAGCAAAATAGCTGTTGATAAAAGGCTTCCACCTATAAGGACGTAAAGATTCCGGGGGGTATACCAAATAAGTGTGATATTGGCAAATAATACAAGTATCACCGTAGTGGAATATTTCGACCATGTGATTTGGCTGTTAAATAACAAATTGATAATAATTGTAACAATTAAAGCGCTGATTAATATAATAGTGGAGATCTTCCATAAAAGTTTGCGTTTTTGAAGGTCACTTAGCATGAGATAATCACTCAAGCTTTTTTTCTTTGGGTTTTGTATATTATCGTTGAAATGCTCTTCATTGTCACTTTCTGTTGCCGGAGAGGCATGGCCACATAAAGGACAATAATTCATGTGTTTTTCAAGTTTAACACCGCAGTTTTTACATGTAATCATAAGTTTTCCTCCGTGCTATTTTTTAATTGGTTTACAGGAATTCCGTTACTTTTTAACAGCTTAAAAAACGTATCTTCTAAAAGCATTGATTTGGTGATGTTTGAAAAGCTTAACAGCAGTGTATCTCCGAACCCAATAATTCCGCAGTTAACTTTTAGTATCTTATTCGGTGGCGGGGGTGTAAATATAAAGTAGTCGATCAGGCGGGCTGTATCTTCAGGTAATTTAGCTTTGCCCAAATTTGTAACTACTCCACTGTATTGGTTTGTTCCTTTGGTATAGTAATTTAATCTCAGTATCAATGATTTTAAAAATAACGGAATACTTTTAACATAGATATTCTTTTCACTACCAACATTTCTTGAGATGTTTTTGTTGATCAGTTTCTGATCTGTTTCCAGTCGAATTTGATGATGCACAACTTTCAATATCTCATCAAAAGTATAATGCCCCAATCGTAAATCTATTTCCGGCATAACAAATAATGAAAAATTACGCATGCTGTTCGATGGAAAGATATTTCTGAGATTTACCGGAACTTGTATGCGAATTTTTTTATTTCGTGTTTTTTTACCTTTACTTTTTCTGTTTTCATAAATTGCTTGAAGACTGCACATGTATGTAGCCACTAAATAATCGGTAATGCTGACATTTTTATGATCAGCTGCTGCTTTAATTTGTTTTATTGAGACGATATATTGGCTTCTGTGAAAACGCGGCTTTTTATTTAGTGAGAAAGGTAGGTGAAATGCAGCGCTTTGGCTTACCATAGGAGGGATGTTCTGCTGAAAATAACGCTTGTATGAATCTTCATATTCATCTTCAGGAATGGTATGGCCCGTAAGTGGCATGTGATTTACCGTATCCGTATTTTCAAGTTCTTCTTTATAAAACGATAAAAGTGTTTTAAAAAAATAAAATGCGCCCCCACCATCAGTCAAAATATGGGCAAATTCAACACTGATGTTCTTGTCTTTAACCAAGATCCGGATTAAAAGTCCATCCTGTGAAAAAAACCGGCATGGTTGTTTGTCGTCAGGTTCAATTGGGATAGGAGAAGGGAAATATTCCAGATAGTACCAGAAAAAACCTTCTTTGAGTCTGACCAGGTAATATGGAAATCGTTTTTCAGCTCGTGAAACAGCTTTCATCAATGCGGAAATGGAGACATTATTATTCAGCACGGCCGATAAACGGAAGACGGTACTCATTTCTTTCGTCATTACAGCAGGAAATATTTTAGCTGCATTGTCGAGCCTTAACCAGAACTTGCTGGTATCCGATGTGTTATGAGATAATGTTTTGTTTTCCAAATGATTCAATAGTTGA